>DATNCU010000083.1:0-2924 GCA_035607145.1 Thermoanaerobaculia bacterium | reverse complement strand
GTGGGGCAGGAGGCGCTGCTGCGAGTCGACGCCTATCCGAACCAGACCTTCGACGGCGTCGTCACCGAGGTCGGCAGCTCGCCCATCCTCGGCACCGGCCCGGTCGCCGAAGCGATCAAGTTCAAGGTGCGGATCCGCATCAACAACCCGCCGCCCGGCATCAAGCCTGGCCTCTCGGTGCAGGCCGACATCCTCACCGGCTTCCGCGCCAAGGCGCTGACGGTGCCCATCCAGGCCCTGGTGCTGCGCGAGAAGGAGCGCAAGCCCGGCGAGGCGCCGAAACGCGGCGAGCCGCGCGACGAAGAAGGGGTGTGGGTGGTGGAGAAGGGCAAGGTCGGCTTCCGCCCGGTGAAGGTCGGCATGCTGGGCGAGCTCTCCGTCGAGGTGCTCGGCGGTTTGAAAGGCGGCGAGCAGATCGTCACCGGCCCCTTCCGCGCCCTGCGCAGCCTGCAGGAGGGCGACGCGGTGCGCGAGGAGAAGCCGCCTCCAGGCGAGAGCGGCACGCCGGCGGCGAGGGACTGAGCCCGCGAGCGGTCGCCGATGGAGCTCGCCCGCATCGCCTTCGACTCCCTGCGGGCTCACAAGCTGCGCAGCTCGCTGACGCTGCTCGGCGTCATCATCGGTGTCACTACCATCGTCGGCGTCGCCGCCGTCATCACCGGCCTCGAGTCGTACGTGCAGGAGCGCGTCATCCAGCTCTCGCCCGACGTCTTCGTGCTCACCAAGTTCGGCATCATCCGCGGCCGCGACGAGTTCCTGCGCGCGCTCAAGCGTCCCGACCTCGACTTCCACGACTACGAGGTGCTGCGCGACCGCCTGTTGCGCGCCGAGGCGGTGGCGGCGGACGTCCAGACGGGGATGGCGGTGCGCTACCGCGGCAAGCGGCTCGCCGACATGCGCCTCCACGGCTCGACGCCCGACCTCGGCGCGCTGCAGAGCCTCGACCTCGAGGCCGGGCGATTCTTCACCCCCGCCGACGAGCGCGCCGGCGCCGCGGTGGCGGTGATCGGCTGGGACATCCGCGACGAGCTCTACCCGGGGCTCGACCCCATCGGCCGCGAGCTGATCGTCGGCAACTCCGCGTTCCGCGTGATCGGCACCGTCGCCGAGCAGGGACGCACGCTGGGGCAGGACCAGGACAACCAGCTGTGGGTGCCGATGTCGGCCTTCCGCAAGAGCTGGGGGCGGCGCAACTCCGTCACTCTGTTCGTCAAGGCGCGTGGCGGCGTCCCCGGCGTGCCGGCGTCGGTGGACGAAGCGCGCGCGGTGCTGCGGGCGTTGCGCCACACGCCCTTCCGCGGCGATGACCCGTTCGGTGTCGTGACCGCCGAGAACCTGCAGGAGCTGTGGCGGCAGATCTCGACCGCCGCCTTCCTGCTCACCCTGCTCGTCTCCGGCGTCTCGCTCGGCGTCGGCGGCATCGTCATCGCCAACATCATGCTCGTCGCCGTGGCCGAGCAGACGAAGGAGATCGGCGTGCGGCGCGCGGTCGGCGCGAAGAAGCGCGACATCCGCCGCCAGTTCCTGCTCGAGGCGGCGATGCTGTCGAGCGGCGGCGGCCTCGTCGGCATCGGCCTCGGCGCCCTGGTGGCGGAGGGGGTCGAGCGCACGCTCGGCTTCCCGACGCGGGTGACGCCGGGGCTGCTGCTCGCCGGCCTGCTGCTCTCCACCGTGGTCGGCGTCCTCGCCGGCTACTTCCCGGCGCGGCGGGCCTCCAACCTGCTCGTCGTCGACGCCATCCGGGACGAGACATGAACGCGAGCGTTACGTGAAACGCGTCGGTACCGGCTGGCTCGAGAACGTCGCCTTCGCCTTGCGCGCCATGCGCGAGCAGAAGCTGCGCAGCTTCCTCACCCTGCTCGGCGTCATGGCCGGCGTCGCCACGGTGATCATGATGGTGAGTTTCGTCGTCGGCTTCGACCGCCAGGTCGCCTCCGCCTTCACCTCGTTCGGCACCCACCTCGTGCAGTTCCAGAAGTTCGAGGCGCGCTTCGGCGGCGGCGGGCGGCCGCCGGAAGAGGAGCGCAACCGCCGCGACCTGACCATCGAGGACGCGCAAGCGCTCAAGCGGCTGTCGCGCCTCGCCCGCGCGGTGTCGCAGGAGCGCTACCTGTTCACCGACTCGCCGCCGGTGCGCGCCGGCCGCAACGAGGCCAACGGCGCGCGCGTCTTCGGCACCAACCCCGACTACGCCGAGGCCAACGTCCACTTCACCGCCGACGGGCGCTTCATCACCGACGCCGACGTTCGTCTTGCGGCGAAGGTGTGCGTCATCGGCCCCGACGTCGCCGACGAGCTCTTCCCGCTGCGCGACCCGATCGGGCGGCGCATCCTCGTCGGCCCGCGAGCCTACGAGGTGGTCGGCGTCTTCGAGAAGAAGGGGAGCGCCTTCGGCGGCAGCAACGACAACTTCGTCGCCATCCCCATCTCGGCCTTCGACGAGCAGTTCCCGCAGGTCAAGAACGGCGGCGGCGACACCATCCACATCGCCACCGTGCCGCGCCGAGCCGAGGACGTCGACGCGCTGATCGAGGAGGAGACGGCCATCCTGCGCGCCCGCCGCGGCCTGCGCCCCGGCCAGCCCAACGACTTCGCCGTCTTCACCAGCGTCGGCCAGCTCCGCCAGTTCCAGCAGATCTCTGGCGGCGTGGCGCTGACGATGCTCGTCATCGCCGGCATCGCGCTCCTCGTCGGCGGCGTCGGCGTGATGAACATCATGCTCGTCAACGTCACCCAGCGGACGCGCGAGATCGGAGTGCGCAAAGCGGTCGGGGCGACGCGGCGCGACGTGATGCAGCAGTTCCTCGTCGAGGCGGTGACGCTCACCGGCGTCGGCGGCGCGCTGGGAATCGCCTTCGGCCTCGGCGTCGCGTTCCTGGTGCGCGCCACGCTCCACTTCCAGGCCGCGGCGCCGGCGTGGTCGG
>DATNCU010000061.1:0-7219 GCA_035607145.1 Thermoanaerobaculia bacterium | reverse complement strand
CCCCGACCAGCTGCGGCGCTTCGTGCAGCTCGGCGGGCGTATTTGTGTGTGTCCGCTCACCGAGGCCAACCTCGGCGACGGCATCCCGCCGCTCGCCGCTGTGCCCGAGAGCCACCGCCGCCTCGCTCTCGGCACCGACTCCAACGCGCGCATCTCGCTGCTCGAGGAGATGCGCTGGCTCGAGTACGGGCAGCGGCTCAAGAGCGAGACGCGCGGCGTGCTCGCCGACGAGAGCGGCGCGGTGGCGCCGCTGCTGCTCGCCGCGGGCACCGCGGGCGGGGCTGCCTCGCTGGGGCTCACCGCCGGGCGTCTCGCACCCGGCGCCTGGGCGGACTTCGTGGCCGTCGACCTCGCCTCGCCGCTGCTCGCACCCGCGAGCGGCGACGGCGCGCTCGCGGCGCTCATCTTCGGCGCTGCCGAGGGGGCGCTCGTCGCAACCTGCGTCGGCGGGGCCTGGGACCGCGACCCGAACCGGCGCTAGGCGGCCTCAGCCGCGCGCATCACTCAGAAGGCATCTGCTGCCAGAGCAGCGTGCTGCCGCCTTCGAAGCCGTCGCTGAAGACGAAGGGCGAGAGCAAGATCGTCAGCTCGATCGGGATCACCGGCGTGTGCGTCCCATGGACGTTGCTCACGTCGAGGTAGACCGAGTAGAGGCCGGGAGCGACGTTCGCGGTCCAGTCCGTGGTCGCGCCCTGGAAGGTCGCCACTTGAGTCCCTACCAGGTCGACGACGCGCCAGGTGTAGGTCAGCGGTGGTGCCCCGTTCGCGGCGGCCGAGAAATGGACGACGAACCCATTGAAGAGGGTCGTGGGGTCGGCGTCGTAATCGATCACCGACGGGCTGGGGTTGAGGACGACAACCGACTGGGTGATCTGGGTGCAGCCGTTTGCGTTGCAGACTTCCAGCACCACCTGCTTGGTGCCCGGGCTGTCGAACGTCACCACCGGGTTGGGGGCGTTCGACGTGCCCGCCCATGCCGCGCCGGCACCGGCGAGCAACAAGACGAGCGACCAGCAACCGACGGTTCGCGGCAACCAGACCTTCCCTTCGGCAACGAAGGCGCACATGTTGCCATAGCATTGCCGATCCACCAAGTGGCGGCGATCACAGGGATCAGAGCTCGTCGAAGAGGCGCGCGAAGCTGGCGGCCGCGGCGCCGCTGGTCGGCATCGGCGGCGGCGGCGGCGGGAGCTCGGACCGCCCCGCCGACCACTCCGCGAGCGCCGCGACGACGTCGGCGACGCTCGCGCTTTCCGGCAGCAGGTAACCGCCACCGCCGGCGAGCCGTTCCGCGAGCGCGCCCTGTGCCGGCGCCATCACCGGCACGCCGGCGGCGAGGGATTCGCTGAGGCTGAGCGAGAACGACTCCGGCACCTGCGGCAGCAGCAGCGCCAGCGCGACGCGGCGCTCGCGGAGCAACGTTCCCAGCGAGCCGTGGCGGTAGTAGCCGCGAACGCGCACGCCGGGCAGCCGTCGCAGCGAGCGCAGGTGCTGAGCGCCGCCGCTGCCGAGGACCTCCCAGCGTAACGCCGGCAGCGCCCGCCGCGTCCACTCTTCCACCACCGCCGCGAGCAGCAGCGAGCCCTTGTGCGGTCCGCCGCCGCCGAGGAAGGCGATCCGGGGCCCGGCAGTGCGCGGCGTCCACGGCCAACGCCAGGGGCTCAGACGCGGCACCTCGATGCCCGGTTCGATCACTCGCGGTTGCGAGCCGGCGGTGCCGAAGAGCTTCTGGTGCGCGTCGAGGAGGAACTGCGAGGGGTAGACGACGCTGCGCGCGGCGGCAAGCAGCTCCGCGCCCGTCGCCCGCCAGCCCAGCGCCCGCGCGGCGCCCGGGTGGCCGCTCGCCAGCAGCGTCTCCCGACAAGTCTGCGCGTCGTGGCAGTAGCCGCAGGGAGCGCCGCGCCGCGGATCGTAGAGGTTGGGCCGCGGACAGAAGAGCGCGAAGTCGTGGAGCGAGAGCACCGTGGGTCGCCGGCGGGCGAGCGCGAGGAGCCCGGGGAGCGGCAGCCCCGCGGCGCCTTCCACGTGCACCAGCCGCGCGCCCACCGCGGTGACGGCGCGCTCGACGCCGGCCGCCCAGAGCTCGCCCTTGTCGTCTTCCCCAACCCCGCCCTCGAGCCGCGCCGCGAGGCGCCGGCCGTCCGCGACGACCTCGAGCCGCAGCGCGTCGCGCCACGGGTAGAGCAAGGCGGTGTCGCGGTGACGCTCCTGCTGGTGCATGAGCGCGCCGAGCTGGGCCGGCACGCCGCCGAGCCAGGGAACCGGCGGCGCGGCGGCCACCCGCAGCACCGCGACCTCGGGAAGCGCGGCGAGCGGCGTCGGCCGAAAGCGGCGCCGGCGGCGTGCCGCCGCGAAGTGGTCGCGGAGACGGTCGACGACTCCCGCCGGGCCCTCGGCCCGCCACAGCTCGCCGAGGAGGAGGCTGTTGCGCCGCGCGCGGCGGAGCGAACGGCCGCCGTTCACTCGCGCGCTCCCGGCGAGGTGCCGCGTGCGCGGAGCACCTCGGCGTAGACCGCCTCGATCTCCTCCGCGTGCTCGTCCATCGACTTCGGCGGCGGCGTCCGGCGCCACGCGGCGAGCAGCTCGGGCTCGGCGGCCAGCCGGTGCACCCAGCGCGCGATGGCTCGCGGATCGTCGGGCTCGACCAGCGCGCCGCCCGCCCCGCCGTCGCGCTCGCTCGCCCAGTCGTCCGCGAACAGCTCGGCGAGCGCGCCGCGGCGACTCGCCAGCACCGGCACGCCCGCCGCGTGCGCCTCGCGCGCCACCAGGCCGAACGACTCGAGGCCCAGCGACGGCATCAGCAGCAGGTCGAGCTCCCCCAGCACCGACGCCGTGCCGCCCTCGGGGAAGCGGCCGCGAAAGCGCACCGCCGGTCCGGCGAGGGCGTAGAGGCGCCGGGCGTAGTCGGGGTCCGCGGCAGGATCGCCCCACACCTCCAGCGTCGCCTCCTCCGGCGCGATGTCGGCGAAGGCGCCGACGGCGACGTGCGCTCCTTTGTGCGGCATCAGCGAGCCAATGATGCCGCAACGCAGGGGCATCCGCGTCGTTCGCTCCTTTCGCGATGCCGCGACGGCCGCGAGCCCGGCCGTCTCGACGCCGTAGGGAATGACGCGGATCGACTTTCGCGCCGGCACCCAACCGAGCCGCGCGTAGCTGTCGGCGAGGAACCGCGAGCCGGCGATCAGCACGTCGGCCGCGGCCAACGCCTCGCGCATCCAGCGCCGCCGTAGCGCGTGCAGCAGCCGGTTCCACATCGCCGCCGGCGGCCGGCGCGTGAGCGGCGCGCACGAGGCGCAGCGGCTCAACGTCGGACCGGGGCAGAGGTAGCCGTCACGGTGCAGCAGGTTCACGCGCGCGCAGAGCGGCCACCAGTCCTGCAGCTGCACGACGATCGGGACGCCGCGCCGCGCCGCCACGCGCACCAGCGTCGCCACGTGCCCCGCGAGGTGGTGCACGTGCAGCAGCTCGGGGCGCTCCTCGTCGAGGAAGCGCGCGAAGGCGCGGCGCTGCGTTCGCGCATCGAGCGCGTTGCGGGCGAGCGGGTCGCGCTGGTCGAAGTGGTTGACCAGCAGCCGCACGCGCACGCCGTGGTCGTGGTGCTCGATGGCGTCGCCGGTGCGCCGATCGGCTCGCGCCGAGCGCGCGAACGCCGCGACGTGACGGTGCTGCGCCTGGCGCCGCGCGAGACCTTGCGCGTAGACCTCGGTGCCCGCGGTCGCGAACGGCGGCCAGCCGTGGACGAGATGCACGACGCGTCGCGGCGCCAAATCTCGAGGAGCCAAGTCTCGCCGGTCCGCAACCTGCGGCGGCGCCAACGCGGCCAATACACGCGCGCGCATCTCGGCCAGCGGATCGCGGCGGATGAAGTCGGCGACTGCCGGCACGTAACCCGGGTGAAGGCGCCGCATGCGCCGCTCGGCGCGGCGCACGCGGGCGCCGCGCGCACCGCCGAAGCTCCCCTGCCCGCGGTGCCAGACGTAGGTGGCGTCGTCGAGCAGGTGCACGAACCCCGCCGCCGTGCCGCGCAGGCAGAGGTCGACCTCCTCGCCGTAGCCGAGGCCGAAGCGCGCCTCGTCGAGGCCGCCGACCGCGTCGAGCATGCGCCGACGCACCAGCATGCAGAAGCCGACGCCGGTGGGCAGCCGCGGCCAGCGGGGCGCGGCGACGCGCTCGACCAGCGCCGCGAAGCTGTCGACGTCGTAGCCGGCGGGCACCGTGTTCTCTTCCAGGAAGCGCGGCAGCGAGCAGATGGTGGCGTGGTTGGAAAAGGGGGTGACGGTGCCCACCTCCGCCGCCGACGCCGCGGCGCGCTGCAGCTTGTCGAGCCAGCGTGCGGTCACTTGGGTGTCGCTGTTGAGCAGCACCACGTCGCGGTTCGATGTAGCGAGCCGGAGGTTGGCCGCCGCGGCGAAGCCGCGCCGCTCCGGCGCCCGCAGCACTACCGCTTCCCCTTCGACGCGTTCGGCGAGCGGCGCCAACACCTCCTCCACCGCCAACTCCTGCGGTCCGTCGAGCACCACGATCAAGCGATGGCGCCCGAGCTCGCTATGGGCGATCACGCTGGCGAGACAGCGCGCAAGGTCCGCGGCGGCGCCGTAGACCGGCACCACGATGTCCAGCCCGTCGGCTGCGCTCACCGGCTCGATGCTGCCGCCGCCGGCGCCACGCCGTAGACCGCCTCGGCGATCCCTTCGAGGTAGACGAGGAAGGGCTCCGCCGAGGGCGGCGCCCCGGCGGCGCGGGTGAGCAGCTCGCGCGGTGGGTAGCGGGCGCCGTGGCGGTGGACGCGCTCGCGCAGCCAGCTCAGCAGAGGAGCGAACTCGCCACGCGCGAGCTGATCGTCGAGGTCGCCCAACTGCCCGGGATTGCCGAGATCAGACTGCGCAGCGTCGAAGAGCTGCACCGCGGCGAGCGTGCCCAGCGTGTAAGTGGGGAAGTAGCCGAAGAGCCCCGCCGCCCAGTGCAGGTCCTGCAGCACGCCCTTCACCACGTCCGGCGCGCGCAGCCCGAGCACCTCGGCGTAGAGGTCGTCCCACGCCGCCGGCAGGTCGGCGACCTGCACGTCGCCGCCGAACAGCGCCCGCTCGAGCTCGAAGCGCACCAGCACGTGCAGGTTGTAGGTGGCCTCGTCCGCCTCGACGCGGATCAGCGTCGGCTTGATGGCGTGGAGCGCCCGCCACACCGCGTCGAGCTCCGGCGCGTGGCCGGGGAAGGCGTGGCGCACGTGCGGCAGCAGCCAACGCCAGAACGGCTTGCCGCGGCCGACGAGGATCTCCCACAGCCGCGACTGCGACTCGTGGACCCCCGTCGAGGCGGGCTCGCCGAGCGGCGTGCCCTCCCACTCCGCCGGCAGCCCCTGGTCGTAGAGGCCGTGCCCCATCTCGTGCAGCACGCCCATCAGCGCCTGTCGAAGGTCGCCTTCTTGGCCGCGCCAGGTGAGACGAACGTCCCGGCGTGCGACTCCGGTACAAAACGGGTGCGTCGAGCGGTCGAGCCGCCCCGCCGTCCAGTCGAAGCCGATCTCGGCGGCGACGAAGGTGGCAAGCCCCCGCTGCGCCTCCATCGGGAAGCGGCCAGCGAGCGGCGCCTCGTCCACCACGCGCCCGCTCTCCACCACGGCCCGCACCAGCGGCACGAGCCGCGACCGCAGGGCGGCGAAGAGCGGCACCAGATCGGCCACCGTGGCGCCCGGCTCGTGCTCGTCGAGGAGGGCGTCGTAGGGCGCGCCGCCCGCTCCTTCTGGACCTCCCGATGCCAAACAAGCCGCCTGCTCGCGCTTGAGTGCCAGCAGCCGCGAGAGCGGCGCCGCGAAGGGCGCGAAGTCCTTCTGCCGCCGCGCCTCCTGCCAGGCGGCGAGACCGGCGCTCGCCGCCTCGGCCAGCTCCTCGGCGAGCCGGCGGGGCACCGCCGTGGCGCGCCGGATGCGACGCCGCGCCTCGCGCGCCTGCGCCTCCCACTCGGCCCCTCCTTCATCCGGCGCGGCGTCCGCGGCGATCGCCTCCACCACCGCGGCGAGGGCGGGGTCGCTCAGCCGCTCGTGCTCGAGGCCGGCGAGGGTGCCGAGCACCCGGCCACGTGCCGCCGCCCCGCCGGGGGGCATGTAGGTCTCCTGGTCCCACTCCAGGAGCTGGCGGGCGCCCTCGAGGTCGCGCACCTGCCGCCACAGGCGCCGGAAACGCTCTTGGGGCTCCGAAAACGCGTCCGGCGGCTGCACGTGATCCATAGATTCGCGATTTTACGCATATACCCTATGAGAGCCTCCCAGCGAGTCCGCACTGCGGCTACCGTCCCATTCCGTCGGCTCGGCAGGGCGCCCTCCCACCAGTTTCATAATCAGTCGCATCAAACGGCGAGTTTGAGCGTAGAATGGCCGGCCTCAAGGCCAAGGAGGACAGAGTCATGATGGATTGCAGGGCGTGTCGGAGTGTCTTTGCCTGCCTCGCGGTCGCGTTCCTCGTCGCCATCCCGGCGATGGCAGCGCGCGGCCCGGTGGCAGACCTCAGCGTGGGCGGCGCCAGCCTCGACTGGGCCCCGCGCGGCAGTTACGAGTCGATGAAGCTGCGGGTCTCCGGTCCGGACGGGCTCATCATCGAGCAGTCGTTCGGCGCCGGCCAGCAGCCGACGTTCAGCCTCTTCGACAAGGCCGGGCAGCGCCTGCCCGACGGCCAGTACCGGTGGGAGCTCTCCGCCGCACCGCAGCTGAGCCCCGCCGCCAAGCGCGAGCTCGCCGCCGCCCGCCGCAGCGGTGACCCGGCCGCGATGGAGAAGCTGCGCCAGTCGGGCGTGCTCGGCGACGCCGGCGTGCAGTCCGGCACCTTCGCCATCTCGGGCGGCGCGTTCGCCGCCGACGAAGGCCAGCGTGAGACCAGCCCGCGCGCCACCGCCAAGGCCCGCATCACCGCCCCCGACCAGGTGATCCCGGACGATCTCATCGTCCAGGGCAGCGAGTGCGTCGGCCTCGACTGCGTGAACAACGAGAACTTCGGCTTCGACACCATTCGCCTCAAGGAGAACAACACCCGCATCCACTTCGACGACACGTCGACGTCCGCGGGCTTCCCCGCCAACGACTGGCGCATCATCGCCAACGACTCAGCGAGCGGCGGCAGCAGCAAGTTCTCCATCGAGGACAGCACCGGCGCCAAGACCCCGTTCACCATCACCGCCGGCGCTTCGACGAACTCGATCTTCGTCGACAGCAGCGGCCGCGTCGGCCTGC
>DATNCU010000056.1:0-2765 GCA_035607145.1 Thermoanaerobaculia bacterium | reverse complement strand
TCCTCCTTTGGCCGCGCCGCCGGCGAGCGGGCCTCACGTCTTCACGTCCGCGGCAGCGGACACCGCGCGGTAGCGAGCAGCGCGCTACCGCGCGCTTTTTCTTTGGCCGCCCCGATCAGCGCATATGCTAGGATCCCATCGACCCCTCACGCGAGCGTCCACGCTCGATCCTGCAAGCGAGCATCATGCGTACTCCCAGCATCGCCCTGTCCGCCGTGCTCGCCATCGCGTGCGCAGGGACTGCGGCGGCGCAGCTGTCGCCGGCACCCGGCGGCGACCTTGCGATCGCCGACCAGCCCAGCAACCGTCAGCACGGGCCGGCGCTGGCGCTGGTGCGTGGCGGCTGGCTGGCGGCGTGGGACGACGAGGGAGAGGGGTTGCTCGTGCGCCGCTTCGACGATGCCGGCGTGCCGCGTGGCCGCGCCACGCTGCTCGCCGCCGACGACCCGCTGCCGCCGCTGCCCTTCAGCGGCCGCGTGCGGCGCGAGGCGCACGAGGTGGCGATCGCGGCGCGGCCCGACGGCAGCTTCCTCGCCGCCTGGGTGGAGGTGAAGCTGCGCCACAGCTCCGACGGCTACTCGGAGGACCGCATCACCATCGCGCGGCAGGTGGTGGCGCGCGCCTTCAACGCCGAGGGACGGCCAGCCTCGCGGCTCTGGGCGCTGTCTGGTCGCGACGGGGTGGGGAGCCGCCCGAGCGTCGCCTTCGTCGGCGACCGCTTCGTCGTCGCCTGGCAGGAACGCGGCGGCGACGAGGCCGGCGTTCACGCTTGCATCGTGCGCGGCAACGGGCCGGCGGCCGATCATCTGCTCGGACCGCGAGGCCTGCGGCCGGTGGTGACGGCGGGCGGCGACGGCGCACTGGTGACCTGGGAGAAGTGCTGCGGCGCCGAGGACGGCTACCGCGTCTTCGCGCGGCTGCTCGACCGCTACGGCTTCGCCGCCGGCGAGGCCTTCGAGGTGGCGGCCGACGGCGCGAGCGGTGCCCGCATGCCCGCCGCAGCCGGGCGGCCGGGTGGCGACTTCCTCGTCGTCTACCAGCGGTCGCTCGCGGGCGATGACGGGCACAACCGTGTCTTCGGGCAGCTGGTGTCGCGGCAGGGCGCCCTGGTCGGTGGCGAGGTCGCCATGTCGAGCGGTCCCGGCACCTCGCATAGCACGCCGGTCGCGGCGCCGCTCGGCAACGAAGGCTGGGCGGTGGGGTGGCTCACCTGGATGGACGGCTTCCGCGTCGCCACCACGGTCGGCGGCTTCGGCCGTCTCGGCAACGCGACAGGCAACCCGGTGGACCTCAACAAGATGCCCATCGTCGGCCTCGAGATGGCGCTGGCGTCGCACCCCGACGGCCGGCTGGTGGCGGCCTGGGAAGGCTTCGACCCGCGCGGCGATCAAGGCCTGCGCGCGCGGCTGCTGCGCGACGCCCCGCCGCACTGAACGAGTTGCCGCGCTCGCGCGGCTGTCCCGGCCGGTCATCGCGACTAACATCGGCGGATGAGCTCCGCCGATCCGACGCGGCCCGCGAACCGTCTCGCTGCCGCCAGCAGCCCCTACCTCCGCCTCCACGCTCACAACCCCGTCGACTGGTACCCGTGGGGCGAGGAGGCGATCGCCCGCGCGCGGCGCGAGGACAAGCCGATCTTCCTCTCCATCGGCTACTCGACTTGCTACTGGTGCCACGTCATGGAGCGCGAGTCGTTCTCCGACCCGGCGATCGCGGCGCTGATGAACGAGGGCTTCGTCAACGTCAAGCTCGACCGCGAGGAGCGCCCCGACCTCGACGAGGTCTACATGACGGCGACGCAGCTGATGACCGGGCAGGGCGGCTGGCCCAACTCATTGTTCCTGACGCCGGCGCTCGAGCCCTTCTTCGCCGGCACCTACTTTCCGCCCGAGGACAAGTGGGGGAGACCGGGCTTCCGCTCGCTGCTCGCCGGCATCGAAGAGGCGTGGCGTGGCCGGCGTGAGGACGTCGACGCGCAGGCGCGCGAGCTCGGAGACGCGGTGCGCCATCATCTCGGCGGGCACTTCGCGCCGGGGGCGGGCGTGCCCGGGCCGGCGCTCTTCGACTCCGCGTTGCGCACGCTGGCGCAGCGCTTCGATCCCACGTGGGGAGGCTTCGGAGAGGCGCCGAAGTTCCCGACGCCCTCGAACCTCATGCTGCTGCTCCAGGCGGCGGAAGGCGGCGATGCGGAGGCGCGGCGGATGCTCGCGGTGACGCTCGACCGCATGGCGCGCGGCGGCCTCTACGACCAGCTCGGCGGCGGCTTCCACCGCTACGCCACCGACCGCGAGTGGAAGGTGCCGCACTTCGAGAAGATGCTCTACGACAACGGCTCGCTGCTGGAGATCTACGCGCGGGCGTGGAGGCTGCTGGGAGATCCCGAGCTCGCGCGCGTCGTGCGCGAGACGGTGGCGTTCCTCGAGCGCGAGCTGCTGGTGGCGAACCCGGAGCATCCGGCCGCAGTGCCGTTCCGGAGCGCCATCGACGCCGAGACGGGCGGGCAAGAGGGCGCCTTCTACGTCTGGACGGCGGCGGAGCTCGAGGCGGCGCTCGGCGCCGAGGATGCCGCGTTCCTGGCGCCGCTCTACGGCTTCGACCGGCCGCCGTTCTTCGAGCACCTGCACTACGTGCTGCACCTGCCGCGGCCGCTCCAGGAGCAGGCCGAGCGGCGCCGCGTCGGTTACGAGGAGCTGCTGGCGTCGATGGCGCCGTGGCGCGAGCGGCTGTTCGCGGCGCGCGCCGGCCGCCCGCGGCCGGCGACGGAC
>DATNCU010000045.1:0-3590 GCA_035607145.1 Thermoanaerobaculia bacterium | reverse complement strand
GCGCTGGATGCGCCATTCGGCCGGACGCTCGCGCCGCGTCCACGCCTCCGAGACGTTGCTCTCGGTGCAGTAGAGCTTGATGCGCCCCTCGGCGATCCAGTCCTCCAGCGTCTCGACCATGCCGTGCGCCGCCCACTCGTGGGCGAAGCCGGCGGCGGTCGGAAAAACCAGCAGCGGCTGGCCGAAGTGGCCGTAGCGCCAGAGGTGGTACGGGCGGCCGAGGTGCTTGCCGCCCACGCGTTCGAGTGCCTGCGCGATCTTCATCGCCTCCGTCCCCTCCGCGACTGCGCTGCCGTCATTGGAGGCGGAAGCGTATCGCGATCCGGGCCTCGCCTTCGACCGGCTCGCCGTCGCGCCGCGCCGGCTCGAAGCGGGCGTTGAAGGCGGCGCGGCGCGCGGCGTTCTCGAACCCCAACCCCAGCCGCTCCCCCACCGGCTCAGCGGAGAGCACGCGCCCGTTCGCGCTCACCAGCACCTGCAGCTCGACCACACCTTCGCGCCGCATGCGCAGGCCGAGCCGCGGGTACTCCGGCGTTGGCAGGTCGACCAGGCGCGGGGGCTCGAAGGCCGCCACCGGCTCTGGCGCGGGCGGCGGCGCCGGCTCGCCATACGCCGGCGTCGGCGCGCCCTCGAACGGTGGCAGCTGCCCTTCCTCCGGCGCCGGCGCTGGCGGGGCGAGCGGCTCCGCCTCCTGGACCGGCGGAACCGAGCCCACCGGCGCCGCGGCGCGTCCCCCCGGCGGCTCTGGCGGCACTTGCCCGACGCCGCGGTCGCCGCCCGGCTGCCACACCGGCGGCAGCGCCGAGCCGACGACCTCCTGCGTGCCGCTGGCCGATCTGCGGAACAGCAACATGGCGAGCACCAGGCCGCCGACGATCACCACCACCACGGCGGCAGCGCCGAGCACGAGGACCACCGGCGGCAGCCGGCCGGGCGTGCCGACCTCGCGACGGCTCGGCGCCCTCGTCCCGCGCTTGTTGGGCAGCTCGGGCACGGTCATGCGGTCATTGTAGGCGCTGACTCGAACGCGCTCACCAGCCATGTGCCTCTCGGCGGCCGGGGGCGCGCGACACCCGGCGATAGACTTGCATTCGGAGCCCTCGCGGTGCCGATGAAGAGCTCGCTCCCCTTCCTCCTCCCCGCACTGCTGCTCGGCTTCGTCGCCGGCCAGCTCGTGCCCGGTGTGCTGCCGGCCGCCAAGGTGACGCCCGCCGCGCAGCGGCGGCCGGCCATGCAGGCGCCCGGCACCGGCCTGCTCGACGCGCCGGCCGCCAGCCCGCAGCTGCCGCCGATCCCCACCGGCCTCAGCGACGAGGAGAAGCGCGACATCTCGATCTTCCGCCGCGCCTCGCGCTCGGTGGCGTTCATCACCAGCATCGCGCTGCGCCGCGACCTCTTCACCTTCGACGTCATGCAGATCCCGCAGGGCGCCGGCAGCGGTTTCCTGTGGGACGAGCAGGGCCACGTGGTCACCAACTACCACGTCATCAGCCAGGGCAGCAGCTTCCAGGTGACGCTCTCCGACCACACCGACTGGCCCGCCGAGGTGGTCGGCTACGCGCCCGACAAGGACATCGCGGTGCTGCGGATCGACGCGCCGCGCGAGAGCCTGGCGCCGCTCGAGCTCGGCGGTTCGCGCGGATTGGTGGTGGGCCAGCGGGTCCTCGCCATCGGCAACCCCTTCGGGCTCGATCAGACGCTCACCGTCGGCGTCGTCAGCGCGCTCGGCCGCGAGCTCACCTCGCCCAGCGGCCGCACCATCCGCGACGTGGTGCAGACCGACGCCGCCATCAACCCGGGCAACTCCGGCGGTCCGCTGCTCGACTCGACCGGCCACCTGATCGGCGTCAACACCGCCATCTACAGCCCCAGCGGCACGTCGGCCGGCATCGGCTTCGCGGTGCCCGTGGACACCGTCAAGCGGCTGGTGCCGCAGATCATCCGCTTCGGCAAGCCGCTGCAGCCGGGAGTCGGCATCGTGCCGCTCTCCGACCAGTGGTCGCAGCAGATCGGCATCCAGGGCGTGGCGGTGCAGGAGGTGCAGCCGGGCAGCCCGGCGGACCGCGCCGGCATCGTCGGCCTGCAGGAGCGCCGGCGGCGCCTGCGCCTCGGCGACGTCGTCGTCTTCGTCGACGGCAAGCGGGTGAAGAGCGTCGACGACTTGCTCTACGGCTTCGAGGCGGCCGGCGTCGGCAACGACGTGACGCTGACGGTGATGCGCGACGGCAAGGAGCGCACCGTGCGCGTGCCGGTCATCCAGCAGTGACGCGCGAGGATCTCGCGCGTTCCGGTCAACCAGACATAACGCGCGCGAGGATCTTGCGCGCGTGCGCAAGCTCGTCCTCGGCGATGGCGTGGCCGAGGCCGGGGTAGCGCACGATGCGCACCTCGGCGCCCATTCGCTCGAGCACGGCGGCGCTCTCCTCCACTCGCGACCACGGCACGTGCGGGTCGGGGTCGCCGGCGCCGATGAAGACCGGCGTGCCGGCAAGCGAGCCCGGGTAGTCGCGCGGCGCGCCGGGCGGACCGATGAGGCCGCCGGTGAAGGCGACGACGCCGCCGTAGCGACGCGCATGCCGCGCGACGTACTCGAGCGTCAAGCAGGCGCCCTGCGAGAAACCTGCGAGAAGCAGGCGCTCGGCGCTGACGCCTTCCGCGGCGAGGTCGCCCACCAGTTCTTCGACGCGGGCGAGCGCCGAGGACAACCAAGGTTCGTTGGCCTCGAGCGGCGCGAGGAAGCTGTACGGGTACCAGGTGTGGCCGGCGGCCTGCGGCGCGAGGTAGGCGACGCCCGGCTGCCAGAGCGGCTCCGCGAGACCGAGGATGTCCTCGGCGTCGGCGCCGCGGCCGTGGAGCAGCAGCACGGCGGCCGTGGCCTCGCCGCGAGCAGCGCCGGTCCGCACCGCGGGTTGCCCTTGGTGCGGACCGCGCACGTTGCCGCTGCTCGCGGCGCTCTCGTCGGCCATGCCGAGCGCAGCATACGCCGCGCCCGGCCACGACTCAGCTCAGGATCAATTGAGGTTCGGCGTGTTCTCGGCGAAGTACTCGTGGCTGTCGGCGTTGTCGACCGCCTTGCGCGGGTTCTTCTGCGCCAGCTTCTTGCACGCCGTCTGGCCGTAGGCGTTGTCGTTGGTGCCGGCGGTGACGTTGAAGTGCGACATCTCGTGGACCAGCGTGCCGGCCTTCGAATCAGTACCGGTCGCGCCGGCGGACCAGAAGGCGCCGCACAGGTAGATCGTGTACGGCTGGCTCGAGTAGACGTAGGCGTAATAGTTGTTGTAGTTGGGATCGCTCTTGCACGTGCCGCAATCGAAGGTGATGGCGGCGTTCTGGAAGGCGGCGAGGATGGCGTCGAAGTGATCGCCCACCGTGTTGTAGAGACTGTTCGTCGGCGTGCCGAACCAGGTGGTGTAGCGCGGACCGGCCGTGCTCGCGGTGTGGCCGTCGAGGTAGCTCTTCGAGCCGTTGGAGTAGGTCGTTGCGTTGCCGCGCGCCGTGTTGAGCGCGCTCTGTTCGCCCGAGCTGCATCCTGCGAAGCTGGTGCTCGCCGCCTTGTCGGGGATCGGCGCCAGCTTGTCGAGGAAGTCGGC
>DATNCU010000039.1:0-3942 GCA_035607145.1 Thermoanaerobaculia bacterium | reverse complement strand
GTCGCCGACGAGAAGTACGCCGGCCGCTTCGGCATCGCTCCCAGCAACGACTCGTTTCAGGCCCAGCTGGCGCTCTACCGCGTGCTGCGCGGCGACGACGCGCTCCGCGAGCTGCTGAGCGCGGTCAAGAAGAACCGCCCGCATCTCTATGACAACAACGCCGCCGTCGTGCAAGCCGTGGCGCGCGGCGAGATCGCCTTCGGCCTCGTCAACCACTACTCCCTCTGGCGGGAGTCCGGCACCGTGCCGCAGGGTCGCTTGGCCATCACCTTCATGCCAGGCGAAGGCGTCGCCGGCTTCGTCAACGCCGCCGGCGTCGGCGTGCTCTCGAAGGACCCGCGCGCCCTCGACCTCGTTCGCTTCCTACTCTCGCGGCAAGCGCAGGAGAGGTTCGCCAAGGAAACCTACGAGTACCCGCTCGCCAAGGGCATGGCCGCGCAGCCGGGCCTGCCTCCCCTCGCCTCATTGCGCATGCCCGCTTTCGACTTTGCCGACATCGCAGCGGTGCTCGATGAAACTGATGGGGCCACGCGCAGAATCGGGTTGATGCCGTGAGTGCGTGGGCGCCCGCTGGTCTCCGGCCGGCGTTCGCTACGGGTCCGGAGGGGGCGCCGCCGCGGGACCGGCGAGCCTACAGTTCACTTCGGGAGCAAGAGGGCTCGCCTCCACCTCCAGGCGCCCGAACGGCGGTGACGTCGCGAGGTCTACGAAGCGCCTTCCGGAGGTCCCGCCGCGGCGCCCCCTCCGGACCCGTAGACGCGAACGCCTACTCCAGCGGTTGTCGAGCGACCAGAAGCGCATCCGGTGCCTCTGATCCGGCGACCGCGGTTGGCGCGCGAGTGGGCCACGCTCTGAGGTCGGAGCGAGAGCGAAGCACTAGCGGCACGACGACGCCAGTGCCACGTCGCCAAGCGAGCGCGAGGAACAGGGCATCAGCCACCACGGCAATGGTGGAGCTCGCCAACAAGTCGCTCGACGACCACCCATGAAGGCGGGCGCTCAGCGGATTCGGAGGCCGCCGCACCGGCACCTCCGGAAGGCGCTTCGCCGATCTTGCGACGTCGATGCAGTTCAGGCGCCTGGAGGTGGAGGCGCGCCCTCCTGCTCCCGAGGTGAACTGTAGGCGCGCCGGCGCCGGAGCGGCGGCCTCCGAATCCGCTCCGCGCCCGCCGGCCGGGTGGTCACCGCCGCCCGCAGTGAACAACCCCTCCGACCGCGCTGGCTCTCAGCTCTCGGCGTAAGCCTCGACAGCCTCGCAGGTGCACGCCAAGTTGCGGTCGCCCCAGACGTTGTCGATGCGCCCGACCGGCGGCCAGAACTTGTGCGTCCGCAACCAACGCGCGGGGAACGCCGCATGCTCGCGGGAGTAGGGGTGGTCCCATTCGTCGGCGGTCACCGCTTCCGCCGTGTGCGGCGCGTGCCGCAAAGCGCTCGCTTCGGCGCCGACGCGACCCTGCTCCACCTCGCGGACCTCGTCGCGGATGGCGATGAGCGCCTCGCAGAAGCGGTCGAGCTCGCCCTTGGGCTCGCTCTCGGTGGGCTCCACCATCATCGTGCTCGCCACAGGGAACGACATCGTCGGCGCGTGGAAGCCCCAGTCCATCAGTCGCTTCGCGATGTCGTCGACGGTGATGCCGGCGTTCTTGAAGTGGCGCATGTCGACGATGAACTCGTGCGCCACGAGTCCGTTGCGGCCGGTGTAGAGGATGGGGTAGTGGTTGCCCAGCTTCTTCGCCATGTAGTTGGCGTTGAGGATGGCGATCTTCGTCGCCTGGGTGAGCCCCTCGCCGCCCATCATGCGGACGTACATCCACGAGATGGGCAGGATGAGCGGGCTGCCGAACGGCGCGGCGGCGACGGCGCCAATGGCGTGCTCGCCGCCGATCGCGATCACGGGATGCCCCGGCAGGTAGGGCACCAGGTGCGGCGCCACGCCGATCGGCCCCATCCCCGGACCGCCACCGCCATGCGGGATGCAGAACGTCTTGTGGAGGTTGAGGTGGCAGACGTCGGCACCGAGCTCCGCGGGCCGCGCCAGGCCGACGAGCGCGTTCATGTTGGCGCCGTCGAGGTAGACCTGGCCGCCGTGGCGGTGCACGGTGTCGCAGACCTCGCGGATGGTCTCCTCGTAGACGCCGTGCGTCGACGGGTAGGTGATCATCAGCGCGGCGAGCTTCTCGGCGTGCTGCGCCGCCTTCGCGTGCAGGTCGGCGACGTCGACGTCGCCGCCTTCGCTGGTCTTCACGGCGACGACGCGGAAGCCCGCCATCACCGCCGACGCCGGGTTGGTGCCGTGCGCGGAGGTGGGGATCAGGCAAACGTCGCGGTGCGCATCGCCTCGCGAGCGGTGGTAGGCACGGATGGCGAGGAGCCCCGCGTACTCGCCCTGGCTGCCGGCATTGGGCTGCAGCGAGACTGCCGCAAATCCCGTGATCTCGGCGAGCCAGCCCGCCAGCTGGTCCATCAGCTCGCGATAGCCGCGCCACTGCTCGGGCGGCGCGAACGGGTGCATGCGCGCGAGCTCGGGCCAGGAGAGCGGGATCATCTCCGCCGTGGCGTTGAGCTTCATCGTGCACGAGCCGAGCGGAATCATCGACTGCGTCAGCGACAGGTCGCGCGCCTGCAGCCGGTGCAGGTAGCGCAGCATCTCGTGCTCGGCGCGGTGGGTGTTGAACACCTCGTGGGTGAGGAAGCCGCTGCTGCGCGCGAAGGGGGCCGGGACCTCGGCGTCTACGCTCGCCTCGAGCTCGGCGATGGGAGCCGCGCTTGAGTCCGGTACCGCCGCCGCGAACGCGGTGCACAGCGCCACCAGCTCCTCGCGCTCGATCGCCTCGTCGAGCGCCACGCCGAGCGAGCCGTCGTCGTAGGCGCGCAGGTTGATACGCAGCGCCGCCGCCGCGGCGAGCACAGCGCGTCCCTGCTCGGGCGAGGTGCGCACGCGCAGCGTGTCGAAGAACGGCGCCTCGCCGCAGTCGAGCCCCATCCGCCGCAGCGCGGCCGCCAGCACCGCCGCCGCGCCGTGCACGCGCCGCGCGATGCGGCGCAGCCCCTCCGGCCCGTGGTAGACGGCGTACATCGCCGCCATCACCGCCAGCAGCACCTGCGCCGTGCAGATGTTGGACGTCGCCTTCTCGCGGCGGATGTGCTGCTCGCGCGTCTGCAGGGCGAGGCGCAGCGCCGGCCGCCCCGCGGCATCCTTCGAGACGCCGACGATGCGGCCCGGCATCGAGCGCGCGTGCGCCTCGTCGGTGGCGAGGAACGCCGCGTGCGGACCGCCAAGCCCCATCGGCACGCCGAAGCGCTGCGCCGAGCCGATGGCGACGTGTGCGCCCAGCTCGCCCGGCGGCACCAGCAGCGTCAGCGCCAGCAGGTCGGTGGCCATCACCACCATCACGTTGGCGGCGCGGGAGCGGGCGATGAGGTCGCGGTGGTCGACGAGGCGACCATCCGTCGCCGGGTACTGCAGCAGGATGCCGAACAGCTCACCGCCACTGAAATCGAGCGCCGCCGCATCGCCCACGCGCAGCTCGATGCCCAGCGGCTCGGCGCGGGTGGCGAGCACCGCCAGCGTCTGCGGATGGCAGTCTTCGGCCGCGAAGAAGACCTTGCGGTTCGCTTTATCCGCGGCGTGGCACATCGCCATCGCCTCGGCGGCGGCGGTGGCCTCGTCGAGCAGCGAAGCGTTGGCGAGCGGCAGCCCGGTCAGGTCCGCCACCATGGTCTGGAAGGCGAGCAGCGCCTCCAGCCGCCCCTGCGCGATCTCGGCCTGGTAGGGCGTGTACTGCGTGTACCAACCGGGATTTTCGAAGACGTTGCGCAGGATCACCGGCGGCGTGATGGTGTCGTAGTAGCCCATGCCGATGAACGAGCGGCAGACCTTGTTCTGGGCGGCGATGGCGCGGAGCTTGGTCAGGAGTTCGAACTCGCCCTTGGGCTGGTCGG
>DATNCU010000038.1:0-7349 GCA_035607145.1 Thermoanaerobaculia bacterium | reverse complement strand
GCGTCGCGCACCTCGACGTCGACGGTGACGACGTTGACTTCTACTGTCTCGCCGTACTCCTGCGCTAGCGCGATGCCGCCGGCGGCAGCGAGGAGCGCGGCGGCGGCGATGCGCAGGGCGCGCGGCGGGGTCACGGCGGGCGCACGTCCGTAGGGTTAGAGCCGCCGGCGGCCGCGCTTCCTTCGGCGGCGTCGCGCCGCGGCGTCACCTCCACGGCGCCGCGCAGCACGACGCGGCTGCCGGGCGGGACGTCCTGCGTCACCACGGCGTTGACGCCGACGAAGCTGCCGTCGCCGACGGTGATGGCGCCGATGAGGCGGGCGCCGGCGGCGAGGAAGACGTCGTCGCCAATGACCGGCATGCGCTCGCGGCGGTCGGGGCTGGGCGAGCCGATCGTCACCTGCTGCAGCAGGGTCGCGTTGCTGCCGATGCGGGCGTGGCCGCCGACGACGATCCCCTGGCCGTGGACGATGAGCAGGCCGGGCCCGATCTCCGCCGCGGGGCCGATGTCGACGCCGGTGAGGAACTGGTTGAGCCGCGCGACGGCGGGACCGAGCGCCGGGATGCGGTGGCTCTTGAACCAGTGTGCGATGCGATGCAGGACGACGGCCTGGTAGCCCGTCTCGAAGAGCAGCGACTCGACGACGTACCACGGGAACGGCTTGCTTTTGATGACGAGCAGGCGGCGGGTGTCGGCGCGGAGGTTGTCGAGCATCACTGGTTGTCCGGGAAGCGCGACGGCCGCGTGTGGGGCACCGAAGGATCGGTCACTCGGATGGGGACTCGCAAGTAGGCCTTCGGGTTGCGCTCGGTGAACCAGGCGACGGTCTCGAACACCGGATCGAGCTCGAGGGTGTACGAGCCCGGCTGTGCGGGAGCGACGACGGTCTGCGTCACGCGCACGGCACCGCCCGGCGGCACCGGTGCAGCCAGCTCCGTGCGCTCGCCGTCGCGCACGACGGTCGTGCCGCGCTCGTCGAGCCAGTGGTACGAGAGCCGCACGCGCGCGCCGCCGCGGTTGCGCCACTCGGCGCGGCTCCCGTTGATGAGGAGGCCATGCACGGCGAAGCGCTCGCCAACGTCGACGACGGTCGGATGGGAGATGTCGCTCCAGAGTGCGGAGTAGATGTCGGCGTCGAGGCCCACCGGCGAGCCGAGGTAGACGAGCTCGGCGCCGACGAAGAACGAGTCGGGCTCCTTCGGCTGCCACGGCCAGCCCGGGCAGGCGTTGGGAGGGAACTCGCGCGTCCACACCCGCGGCAGTCCGGCGGTGGACTCCACGGTCATGCGGTAGGCGTAGAGGGTGCCGGCCTTGATCGTCCAGCGGGCGCTGGGACGGCGCGGGTGGAATTCGACGCGTTGGCCGTCACCCGCGCCGAGCGTGAGCTCGCGCCGCTCGCCGCCCAGCTCGACGGTGACGGCGTTGTGCGGCGCGACGCTGCGCACCTCGAAGGCGAGCGCGTCGAGCGGCCGATCGGCGATGAGGTACAGCTCCACCGGCGTCGCGCCGTGCACCCACATCCGCTCGCCCCGCGGCAGGAACGCCTCGCGCCGCCCGACGAGGCGGAAGTCGGTGAGCGGCACGCGGTGGTAGCCCGGCACGTTGCGCAGCGTCAGCTCGAACGGCAAGAAGCGGTACGGCGCACCGCGAACGTGCATCTGCAGCGTCGGCTCCGGACCCGGCATGCCGAGCGGCGCCAGCACCAGCGGCGAGAGGAACAGCCCGGCGAACGCGAACCCCGCCGGCAGCAGTGCGCGCGGCCGGATGCGCGTGACCAGGAAGAGGAACGCCGGATAGACGTTGACGAAGTAGCGGTTGCCGACGAAGCCACCGCCGCCCTGCCAGTTCCAGGAGATCAGCAGCAGGAAGAAGAGCGCGATGGCGACGGTGGAGGCGAGCAACAGCCAGCGCGGCTTCGAGCGCCGGCCGTGGAGGAGGAACAGCAGGACCGACAGCGCCGCGAACGGCATGTAGGGCACGAGGCCGGCGTGGCGGCCGAAGAGGAAGTAGACGACGTTGAGGGAGAACTCGCTCGGCGAGGTGTCGGGGAGGCGGAAGAGCCAGCGGTAGCTGTTGCCGGTCGGGGACTCGGCGATGGCGGCGGCGGCGCCGGTGGCAGGAGAAGGAGTCGACGCCGGCGTGGGCGCCGTCGAACCGGGCGCGCTTGCCGGCGATGCGTCAGCCGCGAGTGAGGGCGCGCCGGAGGCCGCAGCAGAGGGCGCGGCAGCCGCAGTCGACGCTGCAGCGGGCGAGGCGGTAGCGGGCGGGGCCGAAGGAGAGGTTGCCGCCGTCGTAGCTCCCGTCGCCGCGGCTTCAGCGGTGGTCGTGTCTGGTGCCGCGTTGGGGAACACCGGCATCTGCCCCGGCCCGCAGAGCGTGAACCCGCCGCGCTGGACCGCGAGGTACGCCGTGGGCGTGCCGGTCAAGCCCCACGATACGGCGGCCAGCAGCACGATGCACCCCGCGGCGCCGCCCAGCCACGCGCCGATCTGCATCCACCGCCGCTCCCGCCACCAACCCCACAATGGCGCGAGCCCGATCGCCGCCAGCATCGGCTTGTTGTAGACGGCCAGTGCCAGCGCCGCGCCCGAGAGCGCCGAGAGCAACGCCTCGCGCCGCGGCCGCGGCAGCCCTTCGTCCTCGCCGTCGCGCCGCATGCCGAGGAACAGGCAGGCGCACACCGCCGCCATGTTGAACACCTCGGGCTGCAGCCAGTAGACGTAGACGAAGCCCACCGACAGCACGAAGTACGCCGCGGCGTAGAGCGTTGCGATGCCGAGATCGTTGTGCCGTCGCAGGTACGCTGCGCCCATCCACACCATCGCCAGCAGCAGCGAGGTGTTGAAGAAGAGGATGCCGCGCGCGCCCGCGAGCCGCGCGAACGGCGCCGCGAAGAGCGAATAGACGAACGGCTTGGCGTACGACACCGTGCGCCAGCCGTCGGCGCTCATCAGGATGAGGTTGTTGACCGGCTGGAAGGGGAACTCGGTGAAGAAGCGGTCGACGTCGCGCGCCGTGAAAGCGAGGTCGCCGTCGTACGCCAGCGACAGCGCCATCCCGAAGTACGCCGCCTCGTCGGCCTTCAAGTGCGTCGGCGCCCCCGGCCGCCCGAGCGCGAGCGGGAACACCAACAACAACGCGGACAAGCCGATCAAGCCAAGCCGCGCTGTCGAGGTCACGGCGCGGCAGCATAGCAGCGGGCCCGCAGCGCCTTCGTGTCGCGGCGGGGCTAGCGGCTACTCGTTCGAGGCGGGAAGTTGGGCCTCGAGCGCCGCGATGATGGTCGCGAAGTCGGACAAGGCGGGATCGATCGCACCGCGCAAGCGTTCGTAGTCGATGTCCTCGTAGAGGTGGACGATCACGTTGCGCATTTGTGCGGCCTTCTCGAGCCGGGCGGAAAGCGTCGCCGGGATCAGGCCGACCTCGCCCGCTCGGGCATAGACCTCGCGATACGAGGAAGCGGTGATGTCGCGTTCCGAGAGCAGGTGCTGGAGGAGGTCGGCACCGGCGGTCACCAGGAGCTCGAAGATCCGCTCGAGCTCGCGATTTCGGGCGAGGACGTCCTCGAGCGAGGCCCCGGAGAACGACTGCAGCTCTCCCAGAAGCCTACGGAGGTACGAGAGCTTGCGGGTCACCACCTCAGGCGCCACGGCGCACCTCCGCCGCGAACTCGGCGAGCCGCTGCCGAAGCAGGCGGCGGAACGGAAGGCTGTCGTTGTACAGGTGCCAGAGGCGTAGACGTTCCCGCGTCCACAATCCGTCCTCGCCCTCGACCAGGGGCGTGCCGTCACGCCCGATCTCCCAGCCGAGCACGGGATCGATGTTGCGCATGATGGCGATCTGGGCGTCGGCACCGACGATGTCCTCGAGCTCGTTGACCCACTTCAGCGGGGCGAGGGATTCCTCCTGCGCACTTGGCCACACCGCCACGTCGAAGTCGCTGTGGGGCCGCGCTTCCCCCCGCGCCCGCGAGCCGTAGAGGACCACGAGCTGAAAGCCGTGCCTTTCTGCCCAGCTCTCGATGGCCGACAGTTGCTCGCGTGTTAACTCGTGCGCTCGCTTCACGATGCGCGAGTATACGACCCGGCCCGAAGCACTTCAGCTTGCGCCGGAGGCAGCCGGCGAACTTGGGATCGAGCTCCCTCGGACTTCCCCCAGTTCCGCTGGTGGCGGCTCGAGTCGTGGTGCCGGCGGCAGCGGCTCGCGCCAGCCGGTGAGAGCGCCGCGGAGCTTTGCGACCGCTGCCGCTTGGTTGCGGCGTGGCAGCTCGCGGAGGAAGCCGACGACGAGGGCGGCGAGGGCGAACGCCCAGAAACGTGCCTTCTGCAGCGAGCCGGCGTAGCGGCGCACGTAGAGGGCGCTGCTCCTGCCGAGCTGGAAGTTACGGCCGGGCGCGTAGCCGCCGGTGGTCCAGGCGACGCGGTGGTAGAGCACCGCCTTCGGCGCGTAGATGCAGCGCCAGCCGGCTCCGGCGAGACGAGTGCAGAAGTCGGCGTCGTCGACGCAGATGAAGTAGAGCGGGTCCCAGCCGCCGGCGGCCTCGGCGGCCTCGCGGCGGACGAGGATGGCGCAGCCGTTGACGTAGTCGACCGCAGTTTCCTGGTCGAACTGGCCGTGGTCGAGCTCGCCGTAGCCGCGCTCGCGGGTCACCGCTTCGCGCCAGCGCAGCACGCCGCCGGCCGACCACAGGCGTCGCCGCTCGCCGTGGAAGTAGCACTTCGGGCCGACGGCGCCCGCCTTCGGGTCGCGCTCGGCGGCAGCGACCAGCTCGTCGAGCATGTCGGGCTCGACCTCGACGTCGTTGTTGAGCAGCAGCGCGTAGTCGTAGCCGTTGGCGAAGGCCCAGCGGAAGCCGGCCGCGTAGCCGCTGGCGCTGCCGCGGTTCTCGCGCAGCCGCAGCTGGCGCAGGTCAGGAAACGCGGCGGCCAGCGCCTCCACCGAGCCGTCGCGCGAGCCGTTGTCGAGCACCACCAAATCGAAGCGCGGGTAGCGCATGCGCCGCAGGCTCGCCACCGCGTCGAGGGTGACTTGCTTGCCGTCGTAGTTGACGACGATGGCGGCGACGCGCGGCAGCGCGCCCGGATTGCTCGCAGCTCGCTCCATGGCGGGGCAATTGAAGCACAACGGTGCCCGAGCCACGGCGCGCGCCGGCGCAAGCGCGAAGGGCCACGCTACGATCCGCGGCGATGTCGACATCCGGTCCCGTCCCGGCGGCTCTGCCGCCGCGCCGCCGCCGGCTCGCGCGCCTGCTCCTGCTCCTCGCGAGCCTGGCGCTTTCGCTGCTCCTCGCCGAGCTGGTGCTGCGCGCCGTGCGTCCGCAGGAGGCGATGAGCGTCGACCGCGGCCTCTACGAGCCCGACTCGCCGCGGCGTTATCGGCTCCATCCCGGCTACCGTGGCCGGATCACCAACCACGTCGAGTTCGACGACGCGGTCGCGGTCAACAGTCATGGCCTGCGCGGGCCGGAGCCGACGGGCGCTGCCGTGCGCGTGCTCGCCCTGGGGGACTCCTTCACCTTCGGCGTCGGCGCGAGCGAGCAGGAGACCTACCCGGCACGGCTGCAGGCGCATCTGCGCGAAGCGGGTCTCGACGCCGTGGTGTGGAACGCCGGGGTCCCCGGTTATGGCGTGCCCGACGAGGTGGCGTGGTACGAGCGCTGGGGCGTGCCGCTGAGACCCAACGTGGTGGTGATCGCCGCGTTCCTCGCCAACGACCTGCAGGACGCCACGCCGGGCTCGCCGACGCACGTCGTGGACGGCGAGCTGGTGGCGGGCGACGGCAGCGGCGGCGCACGCCGCTGGCTCTACTACCACTCGCACCTGTTTCGGCTGGTGAAGTCGTCGCTGCTGGAGGGGCCGCTGCGGCAGAAGCTGGGGCTCGCCGAGCCGTGGGCGCGCCGGGAGCGCCGCGCCGAGCTCGCGCTCTACGGTCCCGCGTTGCCGCCCGAGCTCCTGGCTGGAGCTCGGGCCACCGATCGTGCCGTCGCGCGGCTGGCGGAGCTCGCCGCCCTGCACGAGACGCGCGTGGTCGCGGTCCTGGTGCCGTCGCTGCCGCAGGTCGATCCCGCCCGCTGGCAAGCGCTGCATCGCGAGCTCGGGGTCGACCCGCGCGGCCATGACGCGCGGCGGCCGAACCGGCTGTTCGGCGAGATGTTCGCGCGCCACGGAGTGGCCGTCGTCGATCCTAGCGATGCGCTGGCGGCGGCCGTGGCGCGACGCGAGCACGTCTACTACCCGCGCGATCAGCACCTGACGGCGCTCGGCTACGACCTGCTGGCGCGTCAGGTCGCGCGGGGAATCCTCTCGTCGCCGGCGCCGTAGCGTGGGGCCCTGCGCGGCATCAACGCTCGACGGCGACGTCGAACTGCAGGCCGCTGCGCTCCTCACCCGTTCCCGGCGTGGTGCGCCGCGCTTGCCACACGAACGTCCTGCCATCGGTCCAGCGGCTGCGATAGCTGGCGCGGCCCACCCGCAGACCGATGCGGGGAAGCTCCTCTTCCCCGAGCCGGTATGGCGCCTCCGCGAGCTGGCTGGGGCGCAGGATGCGGCCGGCTGGCTCCGACGCCGTTCCTCCTTCGGACGCGGAGCGCAGCAGCACGCCGCGCTCGAGCGCGACGTCGCGCCGCGTGGCGTCGATCACCACGGAGAGGAACGGCGTCCAGTGCCTGGGGACGTCGGTCTGCAGTCGGTAGCGCAGCGCGGCATCCGACGCGGCGGGGGATGCCGGCGGCGACGAGCCCTCGCCGGGCGCGGCGCGCTCGTTCCCCGGCCACGGCTCGCCCGTGCGCCCTTGCACGACCCGCTCGATGCCCCACGCCATGTTCGCCATCTCGTCGCGGAGGAACCGCACCTCCTCCACCGGCGTGCCCGCCTGCGCCGCGCCGCCGACGGTGGGCGAGAGGAAGAAGAACCCGGCAACCTCCGGCGTCCCGGCGATCGAGGTCGAGAACATCGTCCACCGCCGGCCGGGAGGCGCGGGCGACTGGTCGGCGCGTTCCACCAGCGTGAGCCCGCCAAAGACGTCGTGCACGACGAGCGACTCGACGCGGCAGAGGGTGCCCAACGGCTGCTGGAACGGCAGCACGTACCAGTCGTTGCCGTGCACCAGCATGAAGTCGAGGACGACGAGCTTGGCGAGCTCTCGCTTCTCGGGGCGCATCGCCGCTAGGTTCGTGGCCCCCGATTCGAATGCCCACCAGCGAGCGCTGGGCATGCCGCGGAAGTTGGCGCCGGCCGGGATGACGCGCTGCTTGACGCGCCGGACGCCCTCGTCGCCGCTGCCCCCGGCGTCGCCGCCCGCCGCCGCAGCGTCGAACGCGTGCCACTCGCAGCGGCCGTCGCGGTCGGGG
>DATNCU010000035.1:0-2594 GCA_035607145.1 Thermoanaerobaculia bacterium | reverse complement strand
CGCGCAGGCGTCCTCGCCGAGCACGGACGGGATACCCCCCGGCAGGCGGGGCCCCACGTCGGGCCTCGCCGTGGCGACCAGCGAACCTTTGCCTGCGCCGTCTACGGCGTCGCCGGCGGCCCAACGGTCACCGTCCGCCGCAGGAACGACGCCGTGCCGCCCAGCTCGTCGCGCACCGCAAAAGCCAACGTGTGCTCACCGGCTTCGAGCTCGAGCCCGACGTCGTACGCGTAGCTCTGCCCGAACGCGGTGAGCGCCTCCTCGACGGGGATCCGCACCGGCACCTGCACTTGGCGCAGCCCGCGCGACTCGCCCGTGCGGTCGCCGGTGGCGGCGATCACCCGCAGCTTCGCCTCGTAGGCGTCGGCGCGGCTGACCCTGCCGAGCTTCCCGAGCGGCACCAGCAACCGCGCCACGACGCGGAACCGTCCGTTGGGCAGCGGTTGCGCGGGAGCCAGCTCGAGCTTCACCTCCAGCGGGTTCTCCTCGTAGCCGTGTAGCAGCGCCGCCAGCGTGCGGTCGGCCGTCTGCTCCAGCGCCGGCTTGTCGCGGTAGCCGCGGCGGTAGGCGAGCTTCAGTCCGGGACGCGCGACCCGCACCTCGATGCTGTGCTCCTTGCCGTCCCCTTGATGTTCGGGGATGTAGCCGAGGCTGTAGAACGTGGCGAGGTCGGCGCGCAGGCGGTCGAGCTCGGGGGCGAAGTCGTTGGTGCCGATGATGGCGCGCCCGCCCGTCTCGTTGCCGAGGTAGAGCAGGGACTCGCTGAGGTTGTGCTCGGCGACCGAGCTGACGCCGGCGAGCTGCAGCAGCCGATCGCCGCGATCGCCACGGCTGAGGCCAACGGCCGCCGCCGTGCCGGTGGTGCCGAGGCCGCTCGCCTGCAACGGGTAGAAGCTCACGCGCTGAGCGTTGGCGTGCGCGGTGAGGCGGCGCAGCTGTTCGGCGACGCTCATGCTGGCGGCTTCGAGGGCCGCGGAGTAAGCCGGGAAGCCTCGCGCCGCGAGCTGCTGCGAGTCGCCCCTGCACAGCTCCGTCACGGCCTGCAGGGCGTCCTGCCCCGGCCGCATCGGCATGCCGTCGCTGACGTAGAGCAGCGCCTTGCGGCCGGGCAGGCCGGCGAGGGTGTTGGTGAAGGCGAGCAGCCGGCCGACCGTGCCCTCGACCTCCGCCTGCACGACCTCGGCGTAGGCGCGTGCCGGCTCCGCCACCGCCTGGCCGCAAGGCAGCTCGAGCGCGAGCGCGTCCCTCTGCGCTGCGACGACGGAAGCGAGCGCCTGCGAGCGCTGGCGCTCTTTCGTCGCGCCTTCAGCCGGCAGTGTCTCCAGCGCAGCGAGCGCGGCGTCGATGGCGGCACGGTCGGTCGAGAAGGGGAGCCGCACGTGGAACGAGGCGTCCTGCGAGACCACCATCACGCGCTCGCCGGGGACCGCCTCGCGGAAGGTGCGGCGGAGGTGCTCGATCGCCTGCTCGCGCGAGTCAGGACGCAGCTGCAGGTTGTCGACGTAGACGACGATCCAGCTGGCGGTGTCAGGCAGCGCCGTGCCGGGAGCGCCTCCGGCGGCGGCAGCCGCGCTCTCGCCGCCCATGCGGTGCCCCACCACGCGCTCGTAGTAGGCGACCTTGACGCGCTTGCCGTCCTCGAAGACCTGGAAGTCGTCGCGCCCGAGGTCGGTCACCTGGCGCCCGTGCGCGTCGCGCACCTCGACGTCCACGGTGACGACATTGACGTCCACCGTCTCGCCGTAGTCCTGTCCGCTCGCGCCGGCAGCGGCCAGCAGCAGGGCGAGCAGGGAGAGATCGAGAGCGCGAGAAAGCTTCATGGCACCGGGACGTCCACCGCGTTGGAGTCGGCGGCCAGCGGACTTCCTTCGCCGCGATCGGTCTACGGCGTTTCCGCCGCGCTTGCCACCGCCGGCGGCTTCACGTCGACCGTCGTGTGCAAGTACGAAGCCGTGCCGCCGAGCTCGTCGCGCACCGCGAACGCCAGCGTGTGCTCGCCGGCGGCGAGCTCGAGGCGCACTTCGTAGGCGTAGCTCTGGCCGAAGGCGATGAGCGCCTGCTCTCTCGGCACGCGCACCGGCACCTCGATCTGCCGCAGGCCGGTGGACTCGCCGCCGGGCGTCCCGGCGGCGGCGATCACCCGCAGCTTCGCCTCGTGGACGTCATCGCGGGTGAAGGTGGCGAGCTTGAAGAGCGGCACCAGCAGCCGCGCGGTGACGCGGAAGTGGCCGTTGGCGAGCGGCTCGGCGGGGAGCAGCTCGAGCTTCACCTCCAGCGGGTTGTCCTCGTAGCCGTGCAGCAGCGCCGCCAGCGTGCGGTCTGCCACCTGCTCGATGGCCGGCTTGTCGCGGTAGCTGCGCGGGTAGGCGAGGCGCAGACCGCGCCGCTTCACGCGCACCTCGAGGCGGTGCTCCTTGCCGTCGCCCTGGTGCGCGGGGGTGAAGCCGAGGCTGTAGAAGGCGCTGAGGTCTTCGCCGATGCGGCCGAGGTCGGGCCGGACGTCGTTGGCGTCGAGGATGGCACGGCCGCCGGTCTCATGGGCGAGGTAGACGAGAGACTGTTTGTCGTTGTCCACCGCCAGCGACGCCACCGCC
>DATNCU010000024.1:0-18060 GCA_035607145.1 Thermoanaerobaculia bacterium | reverse complement strand
GCCCTGCCAGGCGTTGGCGCCGTTGGCGAGGATCGAGAAGGCGTAGATCCTGCCCGAGCGGCCCTTGGCGTACCCCGACAGCGTCGACACGCGCTCGATCGTGCCCGTCTTGGCGAAGACGTTGCCGCGGTAGGCGGGCTCGGTGAGGCGCTGGTGGAGGCTCGCCTCGGCCTCGCCCGCGTAGGGCAGGCTCTTCACGAACTCGACGCCCCAGCGCTGGCGGAACATGTACTCGAGCAGCTGCGTCATGCCCTGTGCAGTGACCCAGTCGCCCCGCGACATGCCCGAGCCGTCGGTGACGTGGAACTGGTCGCGCGGCCAGCCGACCTTGCGGGCGAGGAAGTCGCTGACCACACGCGAGCCGCCCCAGAAGCTGCCGTCCTTGCAGAAACGGGCGCCGAGCAGCTTGAGCAGGCTCTCGGCGTAGAAGTTCTGGCTGCGCTTGTTGGTGACGTCGAGCGCGGCGACGAGCAGCGTGCGGTGGGTGTACACGAGCTCCCACCACGGGCCCGGCAGCCGCTCGACCGGCCGCGTCTGCCCCTCGACGACGATGCCTTCCTCGGCGAGCGCGGCGCGCAGCGCGAGGCCGAAGTAGGCGATGGGGTCGGGAACGGTGACCCACACTTCCATCGGCCCGCCGCTTGCCGGCATCTCGCCGCTCACCTGCACCAGGCGCGAGCCGGGGTTGCGCAGCACCGCCCAGCGGGTGTTGCTGCGCACCGTGCGCAGGCCGTTTTGCAGCAGCAGCGCGTCGACGCGCGGCACGAGGTCGAGGATGCCGCGCTGGCCGCGCCGCGCCGCTCCCCAGCCGCGCAGCAGCTGGCAGTTGTCGTTGAAAGAGAGGGCGGCTACCGGCGCCTCGTACCACCACTGCTGCTGTTCAGGGGGCCAGTCGGGGTGTACGACCGGGCCGTTGAAGAGGCCGTGCTCGAGGTAGAGGTCGCCGGCGACGCGGCGAACGCCGCGGCCGCGTAGTGCGGCGGCCCAGCGGCGGAAGTGTGCGTAGGGGTCGCCGTTCTCGCGGCCGGAGATGGTGGGGTCGCCGGCGCCGCGCACGGCGAGGTCGCCGGTGAGGACGCCGTCCGCCCCGATGTCGCCGCGGATGCCGACTTGGGTCTCGAAGGCGTAGCCGGGGCCGAGGAGCGAGAGGGCCGCGGCGGTGGTGAGGAGCTTTTGGTTCGAGGCCGGCGTCATGTGGGCGTCGGCGCGGTAGGCGTAGTCGAGCTCGCGGCGGCCTAGCTCTACGATGCGGACGGCGAGGTTGGGGATGTTGCGGGCGGTGCGCGTCACTTCCTGATCGAGCAGCGGCGTGAGCTGGTCGATGGCGTGAGCTGGGTGGGCAGTGGTGAGCTCGAGTACAAGAACGATGGCAAACAGGAGAGTGGCGTGCGGAAGGATCACGCGCGCCGGCCGGCGGTGGCGCGTCTCGGCGGCGCCGCGCGGTGGGGGCCCGCCTGCCGGGGGGTATCCCATCCGTGCTCGGCGCGGACGCCTGCGCGCGGCTGGGAGCCCTCCCCCCGGCGCGCCCCAGGCGGCGCCGCCGAGCGCCACCGCCTCCAGCTGTTGCTCGTCCTGGTTGCGTTCCACGTACTTGGGGTGCGCTCACCGCAGACAGCGCGCGAGCGCGGCAGGCGGATTGTAGCCGCCACCAATGAGTGACCTTTGGGCTGCACGCTAGAGTGAATGCGTGCCTGTTGCGCTTCCTGATGCACTCCGTGAGCTCGTGTCGCGGCTGCCTGCCGGGACCGAGGCGTATCTCGTCGGTGGTGCCGTGCGCGACCTGTTGCTCGGGCGGCCGCTCGTCGATCTCGATGTGGCGGTGCCGCGTGGCGCAGTAGCGCTGGCGCGGCGGCTTGCCGACGGTTTGGGCGCCGCTTTTGTGGCGCTCGACGAGGGGCGTGGCGTGGCGCGCATCGTGTGGGGGCGTGAGGGGAAGCGGCTGGAGGTGGATGTCGCCGACTTTCGCGCTGGCGATCTCGCGGGGGATCTGCGGGCGCGCGATCTGACCATCAATGCGCTGGCGGTGCCGCTCGATGGCGGCGGCGGCGAAGCGTTCGAGATCATCGACCCCGCGGGCGGCGAGGCGGACCTGCGTGAGGGCATCGTGCGGCTGCTGTCGCCCGAGGTGTTGCGCGACGATCCGTTGCGCACGATGCGCGCGGTGCGGGTGGCGGCGCAGCTTGGCTTCCGGCTCGACGCACAGTCGGCGGCGTGGATCGGTGAAGCGGCGCCGCTGCTCGGCGAGACGGCGCCGGAGCGGGTGCGTGACGAGCTGTGGAAGTGCATCGTGGCGCCGGCGCCGGCGGCGACGCTGCGGCGGCTCGACGAGTTGGGGCTGATGGCGATCGTGCTGCCGGAAGTGGCGGCGGCGCGCGGCATGGCGCAGAGTCCCCCGCATCGCGAGGACGTGTGGGAGCACAGTCTGTCGGTGGTCGAGCAGACGGCGGGCGTGGTCGCGCTGGTGCAGCGGCTCGCTGCGGGTGAAGGGCCTGGCGACGCGGACGCGACGCTAGCCGCTGCGCTTGCGCCGTTCGCGGCACCGCTCACGGAGCGCCTGTCGCAGCCGCTCGCGGCGGAGCGCCGTTCGCGCGGTCACTTGCTGCTCGCCGCCCTCTTCCACGACCTCGGCAAGCCGCGCACGCGCAGCGTCGGCGAGGACGGCCGCATCCACTTCTACGGCCACGAGCAGACCGGGGCGCGGCTGGCGGCGGAGCGCCTCGGCGCGCTGCGCTTCGCGCAGGTGGAGGTGGGGCAGGTCGCCGCGATCGTGCGTCACCACATGCGGCCGTTGCAGCTGCAGCGGGCGACGCCGCTGTCGCTGCGCTCGCTGCACCGCTACCACCACGCGACGGGCGACGTGGCGCCCGAGGTCTGTCTGCTCTCGCTCGCCGACAACCTCGCCAAGGGGGCGGAGCGGACGCATGGTCACTGGCCCGACTTCGTGGCGCGGGTGGCGGAGCTGCTCGATGCCTTTTTCTTCCGCCACGCGGAGGTGGTGGCGCCGGCGCCGCTGCTGCGGGGCGCCGAGCTGATGGCGGAGCTGCAGGCGCCGGCCGGCCCGTGGATCGGCGAGCTGCTGCGCGCGCTCGCCGAGGCGCAGGCGGCGGGCGAGGTGCGCACGCGCGAGGAGGCCGCGGCCCTCGCGCACTCGTGGTGGGCGGAGCACCGGCCGCAGGGCGAGCCGGCGGAGGCGCGGTGACCGACCTGCTCTTCGATGGTCCGGCCGACGCGCCGCTGACGATCGCCCTCGCCCACGGTGCCGGCGCGCCGATGGACTCGGGCTTCATGAACGTCGTCGCCCGCGGGCTCGCCGCTCGCGGCCTGCGCGTCGCTCGCTTCGAGTTCCCCTACATGGCGAAGCGGCGCAGCGGCAGCGGTGGCCGCGGTGCTCCCGACCGGCCGCCCGTGCTCGAAGCCACCTGGCTCGACGTCATCGCAACGCTCGGTGGTCCGGAAGGCGGCCGCGACTTGGTCATCGGCGGCAAGTCGATGGGCGGCCGCATCGCCAGCCACGTCGCCGACCGTGCCCATCTGAACGGCCCAGTGCGTGGCCTCGTCTGCATGGGTTACCCGTTCCATCCGCCCGGCCAGCCGGAGAAGCTGCGCACCGCCCACCTTGCCGACCTGCGCACGCCGACGTTGATCCTGCAAGGGACCCGCGACGACTTCGGCAATCGCGACGACGTCGCTGGCTACGCCCTCTCCCCTGCCATCCGCGTTCACTGGCTCGAGGGCGGCGACCATTCCTTCAAGCCGCTGAAAGCGTCCGGGCGCACTGAACGGCAAAACGTCGAGGAAGCGATCGCGGCGACTGCCGACTTCGCGCTGTCGCTGCTCGCCCGACGCTGAGGCGTCATTGCGAGGCGCGTAGCGACGAAGCAATCTCGGTCTTCCGCTACCCGGTCGTCCTCGTTGCCGCCGCCTCGCGCAGCTTCTTGACGTCGGCGCCGCGCTCCTCGGCCGCCTTCACCGCGCCGTCGAACGCGGCACGGTCGCCGGTGCGCAGCGCCGCAATGGCGAGCAGCAGGTGCGCCTCCGGCGAGTCGACGCTGGCGCGCCGCAGCACCACCTTCCTCAGGCGCCGGTAGGCCTCGGCGAAGCGGCCGGCGCGCAGGTCGAGGCGCGACTGCACGAGGTCGACGTCGCCGCGTACCCACTCCATGGACGAGCGGCGGAGATGGTCACCAGCGCGTTTGATCGCGCGCGCCGCCTCGGCGTCGTGGCCGGCGTCGAGGCGGACACGCGCCACCGCGAGCTCGATGCTGGCGTCGAGCTCCCGCGCGATGGACTTCGTCTCGTCCGTCGGGGGCGCCGCGATCGCCTCCTGACACAACCGCTCGGCGGTGGCGAGGTCTCCCTTCGCCGCCGCCTCCTGCGCCTCCCGCATACGGCGGTGCTTGAGGTCGCGGGTGTCGTCGTAGAGGGTCGCCAGCACCGCGCGCGCGGTCGAGCCAGAGGCGCTGCGGCTCATGGTCGACCTCGAGCTCGAACGGCGAGCTCGCGCCCTTGACCAGCACCTGGCCGACGACGAAACCACTGGCTCTCACGTCGTCGACCTTCTGCACCTCCGCCGGCGGCGCCTTGGGGTCGAGCACCCCGATCTGGAAGGGGACGAGCAACCACCGGCCCTCGACCTCGCCCTCGCCGCGCGGCTCGCGCACGACGTCGAGCCGGCCTTCGGGCCCGGTGGTATCGACGCGCCAGTGAAAGTGGTACGGCAGCTCCTGCCAGACGGTGCCGCTCACCTTCCAGCGGCCCGGCGCGGATGGCGCGAACGTGTACTCGTACGACAGCTCGGGCAGGCCCGTGCCGTAGATGAACTGCTGGGCGAAGCTCTGCAGCTCGGCGCCGGAGGAGCGCTGCACCACGGCCAGCAGATCCTCGGTCGAGATCACCTTGCCGGCGGCGAGGCCGAAGAGGTCGTGCAGGGCCTTGGTGAAGGTGTCGCGGCCGAGCGCCTGCGCCATCATGTCGAGGACGATGGCGCCCTTCTTGTAGACGATCGCCCCGTAGGCGCCCTCGGCGAGCGTCGAGTCGAGCCGGACGCCGAGGGTGAGCGGGCCCACTGACTCGACGCTCCGGCCGTCGGCGAGCTCCGCCAGGAGCAGCGTCTGCCAACCGGAGGTCGGTCCGGCACCCAGCTTCTTGCCCTGCAGCTTCTCGCGCGCGAACTGCAACGCCGACCAGCTCGCCAGCGATTCCGAGAGCCACTGGTCGTGGTAGCTCAGCCAGCCCACCTCGTTCCCCCACCACTGGTGCGCCACCTCGTGCGCCACCACGGTGCGGCGGTCCTCGATGCCGAGGAGCGTACCCAGCCAGCCGAGGTCGGCCATCATCAGGTCGGAGAGGGTGATGAGGCCCGGCAGCGATTGCGAGGAGTCGCGCGGCACCGTGACGAGCGTCAGCTCGCGCCGCGGGTAGGGGCCGAACATCTTGCCGTAGAGCTCGAGCGCGTCGCCAGCCGCCTGGGTCATCTGCTGCCGCGCTTCCCGTGGCAGGTTCCGCGACGCGCGGTCGAGGGCGATGCGCAGCTTGACGCCGCCGCGCTCGACCTCGCTCGTGTCGAAGCGGCCGACCTCGAAGCCGAACGCGGCGGCGGGGCGGTCGAGCTTGCGCCGCTCCCAGCGCTCGCCGCCCGCCTCGCCGCTGTCGACGAGGGTGCCGCCGGCAAGCAGGTCGAGGCGCTTCGGCCAGCGCAGCTCCACGTCGTAGGTGGCGCGGTCGAGCTGGCCCACGTGCGGGTGCCAGAGCACCGGGTTGCGGGCCGCGAAGCCCGTGCCGTAGATCCGCTCGACGAATGCCCCGTCGTAGGTGACGGACACGGTGAGCCGTTGCCCGGCGACGGACGGGGCCGGCAACGCGACGGCGAGCTCGTCGTCGTTGCGCCGGAAGGTTGCCGGCTGCCCGCCGACCTCGACGCGCTCGACCACCAGGTCGCTGAAGAGGTGCGCGGTGAGCACCCGTGCGCCGCTCGACTGGGCGTCGACGTCCACCTCGGCACGGCCGTGGAGCCGCAGCTCGTCGTCGAGCTTCGCGGTGAGGCGGTAGGCGGCGGCTTCGAAGGGGTCGAAGCCGGGCCGCGGCTTGCCGTCGGGCGCGGTGAGGCTCGTCGAGACCCAGGTGTCGAAGCTGCCCAGCTCCTCCGTGCGCATCCCGAGCAGGCGGCCTTGACGCTGCTCGCGGTGGAGCTGGCGCTCGACTCGGCGCTCTTCCCGCTTGGTCAAGTCGGGCTTGACGAAGCGGCCGAGCGACACCTGCTCGCGCGCTTGCAGGTCGACGACATAGAGCAGCGGCCGTGCCTTGGCGTCCTCGCCCTGCCCCGGCTGCAGCGCCCAGGCGACGAAGTACCCCTGTGCGGTCGGGTGACCCTGCTCGTCGGCGAAGCGCTGCAGCTCGACGTCCGCGAGGGAGCGCTCGCCCGAGGCGAGCCAGCGGGTGCGCAGGTCGGCGAGCTTCGCGAGCGACGCGGCATCGGCGTCGGCCGCCCCGCTGCGCTTCGCCAGCGCATCGCCGGCGGCGCGCAACGGCATGAAGAGCGCCAGCTCGTCGAAGGCGTAGTCGAGCGCCGGTTCGCCGTGGAACAGCTCGAGCTGCTGCGACTCGAGGGGGTCCCGCGGCTGCAGCAGCAGGCGGCCCTTGCCGACGAACACGTACTCGCGCACGCGCGGCTCGCCCGCGGCGGCGAGCGGCGCCAGCAGGCCGCCCTCGAGCTGCAGCGTCGCGGCACCGGCGTCGAGCCGCACGTTGCTCACGCGGCGCGCCTCGCCGAGGGTGAGCTCACTGGAGGTCTCGGACTTCGCGCCGGCGTTCGCGGACAGCGGCGCCGCCGCGGCGAGCAGTGCCGCGAGAGCCCAGACCTGCGGCCGAAAGGACCGCCGAGCCATGCTCACCCCTCACCCTTTCTCGTGAACTATCACCAGGATAGCAGCCGGTCCACCGTCGGCCGCCCTCTATACTGACCGCACATGCCCGCCCGCTTCGACCCCGACCTGCTGCGGGTCGAGCTCTCGGTGGCCGACCTGCTCGAGCGCGAGCTGGTCGGCAGCCTGTCGTTCAACCAGCGCGGCGGCTACGAGCGGCTGTGGCTGGGGCAGGCGATCCACAGCCGCTATCAGGAGGCGGCGCTCGCGGCCGACCCGTCGTACCGGCGCGAGGTGGCGGTGGCGGCCGAGCTCACTCACCGCGTCTGGCAGGTTCTGCTGCGCGGCCGCCTCGACGGCCTGCGCCGCGAGCCCGACGGCTCGCTGGTGGTGGAGGAGATCAAGTCGGTGCGGCGCGGCGGCCAGCTGCCGCCGTCGACGCGCGAGCTGTACGAGCGGCAGGCGCTGCTCTATGCGTGGCTGCTGCGCCTGACCGAGAGCGCGCCGGTGAGCGCCGAGCTGGTGCTGATCGAGATCGGCAGCGACGCGGTGGAGCGCCTGCCGCTGCAGACGTCGTGGGCGGCGCTCGAAGGCGAGGTGCGGCGCCGCCTCTCCGCGCTCTTCCGCGGTTACGAGGCCGAGCGCGCCGCGGTGGAAGAACGCCGCCGCGTCGCCGCCACGCTCCCCTTCCCCTACGCCCGCTCGCGCCCCGGCCAGGAGCGCATCGTCGAGGCGGTGGAGACTGCGCTCGCCAACCGCGACCACCTGCTGCTCGAAGCGCCCACCGGCATCGGCAAGACGGTGGCGGCGCTCTACCCGGCGCTCCGCTACGCGCTGGCCCACGGCAAGCGCGTCTTCGTGCTCACCGCCAAGACGCTGCAGCAGGACATGGCGATGAAGGTGCTCGGTCTGCTCAATGGCGACGAGGCCTTCCGCTCGCTGCGGCTGCGCGCCAAGGCGAAGATGTGCGCCAACGGCGAGGTGATCTGTCACGAGGAGTACTGCCCGTACGCCCGCGACTACTACGGCAAGCTGAAGACGGCCGGCACCGTGCCGCGGCTCATCGCCGAGCACGCGACGCTCGAGCCCGACGAGGTCTACCACCGCGCCCGCGCCGACGAGGTCTGCCCGTTCGAGGTGTCGCTCGACCTCGCCCACCAGGTGCAGGTGGTGGTGTGCGACTACAACTACGCTTTCGATCCGTACGTGGCACTCTCCGAGTTCGGCGCCGACGGCGACTTGGCCGACGTGGTCCTCGTCATCGACGAGGTGCACAACCTCGTCGAGCGCGGGCGCGGCTACTACTCGCCTTCGCTGTCGGGCAAGCAGGCGCGCGAGGCGGCGGAGTCGCTGCGGCGGCTGGGCGATCCGGCGCTCGAGCCGCTGGCGGATGCGGCGCTCGAGCTGGCGCATCTCATCGAGACCGCAGTGGCGGAGACATTCCCGGCGCGGCCACCGATGGCGGACGGCTTCATGAGCATGGCGCCGGAAGGCGAGCTGCGCGCATGGTTAGTGAATCCCTTCGAGCCGGAAGGCACGCCCCAGGCGGCGGAGGCGCAGCTGCCCGAGGAAGACCTGTGGCTGATGCGGCCTCGCTTCGACGGCGCCTTCGTCGACTACCTGGAGTGGCAGCGCAGCAACCACGCCTTCCGCGACGACGACCCCTTCGTAGCGCTCTACTTCGACCTGCTGCGCTTCCTCGACGTCATGCTGGTGCTCGACGGCGCCTTCTCGACGCTGGTCGTGCGCACCGGCGACGACTGCCAGCTGCAGGTGCTGTGCAAGGACCCCAGCCGCTTTCTCGGCAAGATCATCAACCGCACGCACACGACGGTGGGCCTCTCGGCGACGATCACGCCGCCGGAGTTCTACCGCGATCTGCTCGGCTTCGAGCGCGGCCGCACGGCGTCGCTGTCGCTGCCCGACCCGTTCCCGGAAACAAACCGTCGCATCGTCGTCGACGCCACCGTCGAGACCACCTGGAAGCAGCGCCCCTTCCACTACCCGCGCATCGCTGAACGCCTCGGCGCCTTCGCCGGCGCCGTGCCCGGCAACTGCCTGGCGCTCTTCCCCAGCTACGACTTCCTGCGCTCGGTGGCTGAGCGGCTGCAGGTGCCGGGAAAACGCGTGCTCGTCCAACAGCGCGCCGACAGCGACCGCACACGCTCCGAGATGCTCGCCAACCTGCGCGGCGCTCTCTTCGGCGACGTGCTGCTGCTGGCGGTGGCGGGCGGCGCCTTCGCCGAAGGCGTCGACTACCCGGGCGACATGCTGCAGGCCGTGGCGGTGGTGGGCCCCTGTCTGCCGGCGGTGTCGCTCGAGCGCAAGCTGCTCGAGACCTACTACCAGGAGCGCTTCGAGCGCGGCTTCGAGTACGCCTTCGTGGTGCCGGGCATGACGCGCGTCGTGCAGGCCGCCGGACGCCTGCTGCGCTCGCCCGAGGACCGCGGTGTCATCGCCCTCTTCGATCGCCGCTTCTTAGCGCCGCTCTACGCCGGCTACCTTCCCGGACATTGGCTGCCGACAGGCGGCGTCACGCGCCTCGCCGGCGAGCCGGCCGTGGCGGCGGCGGAGTTCTTCGGCACCGTGGCGCGATCGAGCGCGCGGCTGTCGCCGAGCTTCGATTGAGCCCTGCGCTCGCCGGGCGCTCTCAGGGCGCGTAGCCGGCGATGGTGCGTGCGGTGGCGCCGCGGCGCGTGACGCGCACTTCCACCTTGCGGAAGCCCTTGACGCTCGACGGCCGGTCGGGCGTGTAGCCCAGCAGGTATTGGCTGCGCAGCTCCGCCTCGATCCGCTGGTAGACGCCGGCGAGCTCGGAGGCGTCGCGGATGACGAACGAGCGGCCGCCGGTCGACTCCGCCAGCGCGTGCAGCTTGCCGCGCGCGGCGACGTCGAGGGCTTCGGTCTGCAGCCCGACGGTGTAGATCACCACCGCACTCTCGCGAGCGTAGGCGAGCGCCTCGTCGAAGCCGAGCCTGCTGTTGGTGTCGGCGCCGTCGGAGAGCACGACCAGCGCTCGCCGCCCGGGAGCGCCGCGGAAGTAGTAGAGGCTGAAGACCAGCGCGTCGTTGAGCGCGGTGAACCCTTCCGCCCGCAAGCGGCCGAGCGACTGCGCCGCCGCGGCGGCGTCGGGCGTGCGCGGCATCACCAGCACGGGACGGTCCGAGAACGCCACCGCGAAGCAGCGGTCGCTCGGCCGCACGAGGTTCTGGAGGAAGTCCGCCGCCGTCCGCTGCGCCTGCCCGAGCGCCTCCTGCATCGAGCCCGAGACGTCGAGCGTCACGCCGACGACGAGCGGCAGGTCCTCCACCAGCTCGGCGCGGGCGAGCTGCTGGCGCCGGCCGTCCTCGCGCACCTCGAAGTCGTGCGCCGCGAGACCGCGCAGCAGCTCGCCGTCGGGCCCGGTGACGGTGGTGTAGAGCTCCACCACGTCGACGTCGACTTCCGCCATCGCCTCGGGGGCGCTGAGGATGCGCACGTCCTCGGCGCGGCTGCCGTCGTCGAGCTCGGCGCTCACCGTCAGGTAGGAGATGGCGCCGTCGGGCACGCTCACCTTGGCCTCCCACGGCGGCCTCGTGAGCCGCGCCTGCAACTCCTCGTTGACCCGGAACTCGACGGCGGCGATCTTCCGTTCCTCGGGGACCACGATCTCCGCGCGGGCCAGCGTCTCGCCGACGACGCGCGAGCGGGCAGCGGGCGCGAGGATCGCGACGTCGAGCTCGCCGCGCAGCTGGTTGATCGTCACCTCGTCGGCGGCCACCAGCCGGCCCTGCTGGTCGTAACCTTCCACGCGCAGCACCTGCTGGCGCGGAATGCGCGGCAGTCGCACGTGCACCGCCCACGGGGGCGAGTTGCGGGCCAGCTGCTGTTGCCCGTCGAGCAGGAAGGCGACCTTGCGGATGCGCTCGCCCCTGACGATCGCCTGCGTCAGCACGCTGTCGAAGACGACGTCGCGCGGCGGCACCACGATGGCGATGCCGTCGTCGCCGGTTTCCGATTTTGACTTCGCTACGAGCTTCTCGTCGAGCGCCACGCCGGGCACGCCGTTGAGGACGGCGCCCAACTCGTCTGCCGGCGGCGGCGCCACCGGCGAGTCGGGCACCTCGAGCCTGCGCGCCGTCACCGCCTCGGCGCCGCCCACTTCGTCACGCACGCGCACGCGCATGACGTAGCGGCCGGGGCGCAGCGGACGCGGGACGGCGAGCAGCACCGGCGATGGACGGCCGGCGGGCGGCGCCAGCGTGAAGCGCATGCGGAAGGTGTCGAACAGCTGGTTGCCGCTCTCCACGACTCCTTCGACGCTCAGCCGCAGCTCGGTGCGTTCGACTCCCTGCTCGTTCTTCTCCACCGCGGGCACCAACGGCGCACCGGCGGGCAGCTCGACGAGCAGGCGCGCCTCGAGGCGCAGACCGATCCGCCGTGGATAGGAGACCCGCAACGGCTCCACCGGCAAGGTCTCGACCGGCGTCAGCGGCTCGGCTGCGGCCTCACGCCCCCACGCGCCAAGGTCGCGTGGAGGATCGAGCAACGCCCGCCAAGCGATGGTGTCCGGGCGGGCAGGCAGCTCTTGGTCCAGGCCGTCGATGCCGACTGCCGCATCGACTACCGGCGCCAGCTCGCAGAGGCGGCGGTCGATGCGCTTGCCGGAGACGCGCCCGGCCAGCGCTTCCCAGTCCTCGAGCCAGCCCGCCATCTCGTGCGTGTAGAGGGCGCGCTTGCCGTCGACCGGCGCCCACAGCCGGTACGGGAGCGTCGGCGAAGGCTGGTAGATCACCAGCCGCTGGCTGCCGTAGCTCCAGACCTCGAGGGGCTGGAAGACGGCCGAGCAATCCACCACTTGGCGCGACGTCGGCCGTCCATGCAGAAAGAGCAGCCGCGCCCGCACATCGGTGGTGGTGAGGCTCGACGCCAGCATCAGCGCGCGGCGCCGCCGCACGCCTTCCATCAGCTCGTTGGCGGCAGTGGCCGGTTCGGGATCGGCGAGCAGGGCGGCCACCGCGCGCGCCCGCTCGCCGGCATCTGGCGCGGCGAGCGCCTCGCGCTGCGCCTCGTCCACGAGCAGGCCCACACCGTCGTAGGCAAGCTCGTCGAGCGAGGGCAGCGGCAGGTCGGGCGCAGCCTCGACGCCGCGCGCGTCACCGGCCAGTGACATGACCAGGCCGCAGGCGAGGACGATCCGGCGCGTCCGAGGGAGCACTCGACGTGGAGTGGCAATCACCGTGCCCGCCGACGCCTCGCTGCGCCAGCCGAGATCTCCGTCACTGGTTTCTTCCACGCCACCTCCTGGCTCCAACTCGGTGAAGGAGGGAACGACGATGTTCGAGCAGACCTTGGTGAAGCGACAGAAGAACGGCCGGCGCAGTTGGACGCTGGCGTTGGCGGTGACGCTGCACGGTGCGGCGCTGGGGACGGTGGTGCTGGCGAGCTCTTGGAGCATCCCCGAGGTGACGCCGCCTTTCGAGAAGGCGGTGTTCACCCCGCCGCTCGACGTCACCTATATGACCTTCGAGCAGCCGGTGCGGCCGCCCGCACCGCAGCCGCCGGCCCCGCAACCGCCCGCCGCGCCCGCGAACAGCGAACCCGCGGCGGTGCAGCGGTCGACGCCGCAGGAGACGCAGCCGAACAAGGTGCCTGACACGGTGCCGGTAGGTCCGGGGACGCCGGACGACGGGCCGATCGCCGACAACGGCGCACCGCTGAGCAGCGGACCGACCACCAGCGGCGGCGAGGGCGACGGCCCGGTCGGTCCCGGTTACGGCACCGGCGAGGGCGAGGTCGCCCAGGCGCTCGACGCGCGGATGACGCGCCCCGACAACATCTTCCGCGTCAACCCGCGCTACACCGAGGCGGCCCGCATCGCTCGCCGCCAGGGCATGGTGATCGTGCAGGCGACCATCGACCGCACCGGCCACGTCACCGACGTGCGGCTGGTCAAGGGCCTCGGTCTCGGTCTCGACGAGTCGGCGATGAGCGCCGTGCAGCAATGGCGCTTCAAGCCGGCCACCCTGGCCGGGCGCCCGGTGCCGGTCTACTTCCAGCTCAGCGTCAACTTCAACATCCGCTGATCGACCCGATCCGCCGATCGACGCAACCGGCGCGCGGGGTGGGCAAACAAACCACCCCGCGCTTCCGTAGTAAGAGGTGAGACACAGAGACGATCTCCACTCTCCCTCTTTGAGTCCCCCGTCCCACGGCGGGGGAATTTTTTTGCCCGCCGGCGCGAGCTGCTACGAGGGACGCGCCGCCGCGCGAACCCTCGCCGACTGCTAGATCGGCGACGGCGCTGGAACTGGCTCCCCGAGGAAGCCGCGACCGCCTGGGCCGCGTAGACCGCCTCGGCCGGGGCCCGGACGGCGGTCCCACGGGCGCTCGCGCTGCCAGCGCGGGTCGCCTGGGCGAACGCGGCCGGGCGGCGGGCGGGGAGCGCCGGCGCGCGGGCCGAGGCGGGAGAGGAACTGCAGGTAGCGGCGCTCGGCCTCGCCGTCGAGCAGCTCGCGCGCGGCGAGGACGTGCTCGACGAAGGCGCGCTCGAGGGCGCCGTGGAGCCGCGCCGAGTCGTCGACGTAGGCGCGCAGGCGCTGGGGGTCGGGGTTGGGCGCCAGCAGCTCGGCGCGCAGCGAGCGGCGCGCGGCTTCGAGCTGGACGTGGCGCTGGCGGGTCTCGGCGATGAAGGTGCGCTGCAGGGCGATGAAGCGCGGGCGGTCTCCCGGCGGTACGCCGAGGCGGGCGGCCATCTCTTCCAGGCGGGCATGCGGAGGTCCGTCGCCGCGGGGGCGAGATGCGCCGGCACTGTCGGCGCCCAGCCGGTCGGGCTCCAGCGGGCCGCGGCCGTCTTCGCCTGCTGGTGGCTGCGGCGGACCGCCACCCAGCGCGTCGGCGAGCTCGTCGGGCGGTTGCGCTTGGTCTGCACCGCTCGCCGCCGCGGCCTGGCGGTCATGTCGATCTGACGGCGTCGAAGGCCCGCGCAGCGGCGAGGCTACCGGCACCGGCGGCGGCCCGACCTCGCTGACCGCTACCGGCGGCGCCGGCGACTCGCCAGCGGCGGCGCTCGCCGTGCCCGGCGAGGGCATCACGATCACGGTCGGCGCCGGTGCGGGCTGCGCGAAGCGCTGCTGCACGACGGCGACGACGAGGCCGAGGTTGAGCCCCACTGACAACGAGAGCAGGGCCACCGCCCACCAGCGGGTCACCACCCGGCGTCGCCCCCTCCGCCGCCGTCGTCGCTGCCGGTGCCTTCCAGCGCCTGCCAGTACTCCTCGGCGAGCGTGGTGCTGCCGCTCATCGACACGCTCTCGTCGGCAAGCATCGCCTCGGCGGAGTCGATGTCGGCAGGCGCCGCGGTGTCGGACTCGCGTGGTTGCATCGGGACCGCGTCCCCGGCCGTCTTCGGCGTGGTGTCCGCAACCGAAGGCGTAGTTGCCGCACTCGGTGTCACCTCGACGCCGCCACTCACCGACGCGGCCGGAGAGGGCCCTGCGCTCGCGGCTTCAGGAGCGCCGACCTGCGATCCGCCAGGCACCGCGGCCACCACCGGCCCCGCTCCCGCCTGCGCGCCGTGCGGCATTCGACCCAATCCAACCCCGAGCGCCACGCCCGCCACCAGCGCTGCCGCCGCCATCGCCCGCACCCACGGCGGCGCCGCGCTCCAACCGAGCGCCCTCGTCGCCACCGTCACCCGCTTCTGCTCCGCGAGGCGCGTCAGCTTGGGCACGTAGCCGAATGGCGCCGGCGTCGGCGCCGACGGCTGCAAGCCCTGCCACAAACGGTGCAGCTCGGCCAGCCGCGCCTGCAACGCCGGGCTCTTCGCCAGCTCGGCGCGCAGCTGCCGCACCTGCTCCGCGGGCAGCTCGCCGTGCAGGTAGCGCATGAGGCGGCGGTCGGCGGCACGGTCACGCATCGTCGGTACCCTATCCGGTGAAACCCGTCACTCCGGCGCTTCCTGCGCCCGCTCCAGCGCCCGCATGGCGCGGAAGAGGCGGCTCTCGACGGCGCCGAGGGTGATGCCCAGCGTTTCGGCGATCTCCTTGTACGACAGCTCCTCGAAGCGCGCCAGCACCAGCACGGCGCGCTGGCTGGGTGGCAGGTCGGCGATGGCCCGCTGCACGCGGCCCCAGCGGTGACGCGCCTCGAGCTCGCGGTGCGGGTCGGCGCGCTCCTCGGCGAGGTCGGGCGGCGGCGCCGCCGTCTCGTCATCCTCGACCGGTGAGAGCGACACCCAGCGCCGCAGCCGCCGCCGGCGCAGCACGTTGAGGCAGTGGTTGACGGCGACGCGGTAGAGCCAGGTCGACACCAGCGCCTTGGGGCGGAAGCTGCCCGCTTTCAGCATCACCTTGAGGAAGACCTCCTGCACCGCGTCGCGCGCGTCCTCGGCGTCGCCGAGCAGGCGCTCGCAGACACGCAGCAGCCGCCGGTGGTGATGCTCCACCAGCTCGCCGAACGCCTCCCGGTCGCCCGTCGCGACGCGAGCGACGAGCTCCCAGTCGGGGTCCGTCGCCGGTTCCGGAGCCAAGCCGGGCGCGAGGTCGGCGGTCAACGTGGCCTCCTCAGGGAAGGCACCCGTCATGAAAGGTGGAACCCGCGGCGCGGATCAATCCTGCGCCGCGAAGGTCATGCTCTCAACGCTTCGAGGTCGGCGAGCAGCGCCGCCGCGGTGCGGTAGCGCTTCGCCGGATCGCGCGCCAGGCAGCGCAGGATGATCTCCTCGAGCTGCGGCGGGATGTCGGACCAGTAGGTGCGCGGCGGTGTCGGCTGCTCGTTGAGGGTGGCGACGATCACCTGCATCGGGTTCTCGCCGCGGAACGGCGTCTGCGAGGTGAAGATCTCGTAGAGGACGACACCCACGGCCCAGAGGTCGGCGCGCTCGTCGATGGTCTTGCCCTGCAACTGCTCGGGGGCGAGGTACTGCGGCGTGCCCACCACGGTGCCGGGCTGCGTCTGTCCCTCCTCCATGCGCGCCAGCGGCCGCGCGATGCCGAAGTCCATCAGCTTGGCGTTGCCGTTGGGCTGCACGATCAAGTTCTCGGGCTTGATGTCGCGGTGCAGCACGCCCACCTCGTGCGCGGCGGCGAGGCCGCGACAGAGCTGGCGGGCGAGGCGCAGCCCCGCCGAGTAGGGCAGCGCGCCAGTCTGCGACAGAAGATAGCGCAGCGTGATGCCGCGCACGTACTCCATGGTGATGAAGGGGATGCCGTCGACGTCGCCGAAGTCGAAGGTGCGCAGGACGTTCGGGTGGGTGATCTTGCGCGCCAGCTTGAGCTCGCTCTTCAGGCGCTCGAGGAGATCGCGGTCGCCCCAGACGTCGCGCTTGAGCATCTTGAGCGCCACGAGGTCGTCGAGCTCGCGGTCGCGCACCTTGTAGACGATGCCCATGCCGCCGGCGCCCAGCGTCGAGAGGATCTCGAAGCGCTCGCCGATCACCTTGCCGGGGGCGATCTCGGCGAGGGTGGCGTGCTCGCGCGGCGCGGGCGCCGGCGCGGTGGTGCTGACGGGCGCAATGCGAGTTGGCGCGTCGGTCGAGGTGGGCAGCAGCGACGCGCCGGCAGCGCCGGTGACCCTGCTAGCGGTCGGGTTGTTGATCACGTACAGCGTCTGCGCGCCGCCGAACATCCCGCGCTGCGGCGAGAGCTCGACGCCCGACTTGCTGAACACCTCGCCGAGGCCGGCGTAGAGCGGCTGCGAGATCACCAGGTCGCCAGGCGCGCCCTCGCGAAGGAGCCCCTCGAGCTGCAGCAGCGGCCGGCCGACCACCACGCGCTCCGGTCCTTCGCCCCAGACCACGGAGCCGGTCACCGCCTCGCCCTCGGTGATCGCCAGCACCGGCGGCTCGGCCTCGTCGAAGGCGGTGCGCGCGGCTCCGAGCACGGCGCCGATCTCGGCCGCCGCGGAGAGCGCGCGGAAGGCGCGGTTGTCGCCGGCAAAGGAGACCAGCAACCGCTGGCCGAAGGCGCCCTCGATGGTGCCCTGCCGCGCGCCCACCGCGGCGTGCACGCGCCGCAGGTCCTGCGCGAGCTGCTCGACCGTCGCCTCCGGGTCGTAGCCGATCTTCGGCTGCGCGTAGCGCCGCATGTCGATACCGAGCAGCGCTACCGGCCGCGTGCCGGCCTCCTCCATCGCCGCGTGGCGGTCGCCGTTACTCGACGGCAGGGTGCGCGACAGCTCGTTGATGTAGGTCTCCATGTCCTGCTTCTCGCGCAGCTCGGAGAGCAGGTGGTTGAAGGCCTCGGCGAGCCGCCCCACCTCGTCGCCGCGGTCGATGGCGATGCGCTGGCCGTAGTTGCCCTCGCTCGCCGCGGTGGCGGCGGCGGCGAGGTCGCGAACCGGCTTGAAGACTCGGCGGCCGAGCAGGAACGAGAACAGCAGCGCGATGAGGATGGCGGCGGCGCCGACGATGGCAAGCAGCGTGACGATGCGCTGGAACGGCAGCAGCTCGGCGTCGAGCGAGGCGAGCGACACCACCGCGCCGACGCGGTTGCCGCTGGCGTCGGCGAGCGGCCGCAGCAGGCCGATCCAGCGGCCGCCGTGCAGCTGCAGGTCGACCTGCTCGAGCGACTCGCCGCGCTTCATCACCGTGTCGACCATGTCGTGCTGCTGCAGGTGGGCGAGCAGCTCCTCGACCTCGGCGGGGCCGAGTGTTGTGGCTACCACTTGGGGCCGGCCCCCGTCGTCGGCGAGGATCGCCACGTCGGCGTCGGAGACCTTGCGCACCTGGTCGGCGTCCTCGTTGTCGATGGCGAAGCCGGCGACGAGGAAGCCCTGCAGGATCTGGTCGACGGCCAGCGGCACTGCGACGGCGTTGAACAGGCGCTTATCCTGCTTCCAGAAGCCGGTGGCCTCGAACTCCGCCTGCGCGCGCTTGATGAGCGGCCGCTGCGAGAGGTCCTCGCCCACTGCGTCGGGGTTGTCGGTGCGCGCGATCACCTTGCCCTGCGGGTCGAGCGCCATGGCGAAGTCGTAGCCGAGGTCGTTCTGTCGCTCCTCGAGCAGGTCGAGGATCGAGCCATGCTGCGCGGCGCCCTCGGCGATGTAGGCGACGATGTCCTGGTCGCCGGTGAAGACGCGGGCGATGAGCTGGAGTTGCTCCTGCCGCTGCTGCTGCAGCGTCGTCTGCACCGAGCTAGCCCGCGACAGCGCCTGCCGCGCCGTCTCGTGCGCCACCTTGTTGCCGTAGAGGTAGGTTGCCACCACGGCGGCGCCCACCGCC
>DATNCU010000021.1:0-4360 GCA_035607145.1 Thermoanaerobaculia bacterium | reverse complement strand
CGGCGGCGTTGCAGGCGGCGGCGCGGGCGAGTGGTGCGCGGCTGGAGCTGGCTGTGGAAGCGGTGGAGGTCATCGCTGCGCAGGGTGGCGGGCTCGCAGGCCAGACGCTGACTGTGCGGACGGCGGTCGCGGAGTACGCGGTACGTGTGGCGCTGGCGGGGCGACATCAGCAGCGTAACGTGGCGCTGGCGATCGCGGCGGCCGAGCGTCTCGCCGACGATGGGTTCGACGACATCGACGAGGAGGCGATCGTGCGCGGCGTCGGCGGTTGTCGGTGGCCGGGGCGGCTGGAGGCGGTGGCGCTGCCCGAGGGACCGACGGTGCTGCTCGACGGGGCGCACAACCCGGCGGGTGCGGCGGCGCTGGCCGAGCATCTGGCGTCTCTCGCGACGCCTTGGGACCTCGTGTTCGGCACGCTTGCCGACAAGGATGCGGCGGGTATGGCGGCGGCGCTTGCGCCCGGCGCGCGCTGCGTGTGGCTCGCGCCGCCGGACTCGTCGCGCGCGCTGCCGCTGGCGGAGCTGGCGGCGTTGCCGTCGCTCGCCGGTGCGATTCCGGTCGGCGATCTGGGCGACGCGTTGACGCGAGCGCTCGAAGACGCGGCGCCGCTGCTCGTTGTCAGCGGCTCGTTGTACCTCGTGGGCTCGGCGCGGCGCTGGCTGCGGGAACGCTACGGCGTGCCCGTCGCTGCAGCCGACGTCGCGACCTGGTCGCCGCCGTAGCGCTCTGGACGATCAGTGGCGCGGCATGCGACGCAGCGTGCCATCGGACGCGACGAGGTAGGCCTCGATCTCGTTACGGCCGGCGCGCAAGGCGCGCGGCGGCACCAGCGCGGCGACTCGATGCTCGCCTTCGGCCGTCCAGTACGAGTGCGTCGTTGCCCACACGGTGCCGTCGACGGCGAAGGCCATCGTGCAACAACCGTCGCCACGGGTGGCGCCGGCGACTCCACCGCTGATCGACAGCGGCAGCGGCACTCCGTGGGGATCCACCGCCTCGTAGCGTGGCGGGCGGTCGAGGTCGAAGGTCATGCCCGCGGCGTCGGCGATCGGTGCCGGCGGCTGGTGGCCGAGCAGCGTTGGCCACGGGCCGATCCTCCACGGATCCGAGCCGGGCCGCCAGCGTGCGAGGCGCGCCGCGGCGGCTTGCCGCAGCGACGCGAGGTCGCGAGGCATCGGGAGGGAGACCGAGTGCGAGCTGAGGTACACGAGGTCTTCACGTCCGCCGCGGAACCACGAACGGCCGGGGACTGGCCACGGCGGTCGTATAGCGAGCTCCTCGACCACCGTGGGCAGCAGGTCGACGGTGGAGACGAGGTCGTCGACGACGGCGCCGCGTTGCTGGCCGGGACGTTTGACCAAGAGCGGCACGCTGAGGACCTCGCCGAGGGTCGACGGTTGGAGCCGGCGCAGCCGGCCGCCGGCCTGGAAGGCCGCGCCGTGGTCGGCGAGCACGACGAGCAGCGCACGGTCGTAGAGGCCGGCGCGGCGCAGGCGCGCCACCAGCTGGCCGAGCCAGGTGTCGGCGTAGCCCACCTGCAGCAGGTGGCGCTCCAGCAGCTGCGCGACCTCCCAGCCGTCGCCTTCGGCGGGCACCGCGTAGCACTCGGGCTCGCAGCCGTAGACCTGGCCGCTCGGCAGGTGGTCCCAGGGAACGTGGGGGAAGCCGAGGTGCGCCACCCACAGCGCGCGCTCGGCAGGCGCGATGCTGGTGAGGAAGCGCTCGGCGTTGCGCCGCCGGTTGGAGCGGTCGACCCACGCCGGCCGTTGGCGCGGAGCGAGCGGCGCGGCGCCGCCGGTGAAGCCCTCCCACCCGGCCGCCAGCGACGGCAAGTGACGGCGCCACTGCGGCGGCGTCACCAGCTGCAGCCAGATCACCGGCAGGTCGGCGGCGAGGCCTTGCGCCCGCTCCGAGAAGTCGGGGGCGCGCTGGATGGCGAGGCGGTTTTGCTCGCGCGGGCAGACCTGGCCGTCGATGGCGAACGTCGGATAGTCGCCGAGCAGGGTGTAGAGGTTGCGCTGCCGCTGCAGCGCGTCGCCGCCGAAGCGCAGCCGCCCGGTGAGGATCGCCGGGATGGCGGTGACGGTCTCCCCGGACGGGGCCGCGGCGTTGCGGAACCAGGTCGCCTCGTCGGCCAGCCGCGCGAAATTGGGCAGCCGCGCGCGGTCGATGGTCCCGTCGGTGGCGAGCAGCGAGGTCAGCGGCAGCTCGTCGAAGATCGCCACCACGACGGGCGTGCGCGCGCCGCTCTTGTGCACCGGCGGCGGCGGTGCCGGCGGCGACAGCAGCCGCGAGACGCCGGGGTCGATGAGGAACGCGACCGGCACCACGATCAGTGCCACAGCGAGGAAGCTCGCGAGCTGCCGCGCGGCCACGGTGCGCAGGTAGCACCAGCCGGCGCCGGCACCCGCGGCGACGCTCGCCGCGACGGCGACGAGCCCGGGAGCGCCGGAGAGCGCGAGACCGCGCAGCACCACGAGCGCCACCAAGCTGCCGACGAGCACGGCGGCGATGCGCGCGGCGCGCGGCGCGGCACACCAGCGCCGGGCCGCGAACGCCGCGAGCAGCCAAGGGAGCGGCGCCACCAGCAGCGTCAGCGCGAGCAGCAGCCAGACGTCGGCGCGTCCGCTGCGGCGCGCGTCGAAGAAGTCGGGCGTGCGGACGAAGAGGTCGAAGAGCGGCTGCGCGAAGGCGAGCGCGCCCAGCGCCAGCAGGTGCAGGTAGAGCGCACGCCCCGGCGGCGGAACGCGCGGCTCCAAGGCCTTCAAGACGTCAGCTCAGCGGGTCGTAGAGCGGGAACTGCAGGCAGAGCTGGCGCACCTTCTCGGCCACCGCCGCCGCCACGCTCTCGCTCTCGGCGTCGGCGAGCACCTCAGCAATGAGGTCGCCGATGCGGTCCATCTCCGCCTCGCCCATGCCGCGCGTGGTCACCGCCGCGGTGCCGATGCGCACGCCGGACGCCACCAGCGGCGGGTTCTGGTCGTAGGGGATGGTGTTCTTGTTGACCGTGACGTGGGCGCGCTCGAGCGACTTCTCGCACACCTTGCCGGTCAAGCCCTTCGCCGCGACGTCGACGAGGAACACGTGGTTGTCGGTGCCGCCGGAGACGATGCGGAAGCCGCGCTCGGCGAGCCGCGCCGCGAGCCGCGCCGCGTTGACCACGATCTGCTTCTGGTAGACGACGAACTCCGGCGTCGACGCCTCTTTCAGCGCCACCGCCTTTGCCGCCACCACGTGCATCAGCGGCCCGCCCTGGATGCCCGGGAAGACGGCGCGGTCGAGGTCCTTGGCGTGTTGCGCCTTGCACATCACCATGCCGGCGCGCGGGCCGCGCAAGGTCTTGTGCGTGGTCGTGGTCACGAAGTCGCAGTGCGGGATCGGCGACGGGTGGAGGCCGGTCGCCACCAGCCCCGCGATGTGGGCGATGTCGGCCATCAGCAGCGCGCCGCAGCGGTCGGCGATCTCGCGGAAGCGCGCGAAGTCGATGATGCGGCTGTAGGCGCTGGCGCCGCAGACGATCATCTTCGGCCGCTGCTCCATCGCCAGCGCCTCGGCGGCGTCGTAGTCGATGCGCTCGCTCTGCCGGTCGACGCCGTAGGCGATCACCTCGAAGTCGCGGCCGGAGTAGGAGAGGCGGTGGCCGTGGGTGAGGTGGCCGCCGGAGGAGAGGTCCATCCCCATCAGCTTGTCGCCCGGGCGGAGGAAGCCGAAGTAGACGGACATGTTCGCCTGCGTGCCCGAGTGCGGCTGCACGTTGACGTGCTCGCAGCCGAAGAGCGCCTTGGCGCGGTCGATGGCCAGCTGCTCGGCGACGTCGACGAACTCGCAGCCGCCGTAGTAGCGCTTGCCCGGGTAGCCCTCGGCGTACTTGTTGGTCATCACCGAGCCGGCGGCTTCGAGCACGGCGCGGGAGACGAAGTTCTCCGAGGCGATGAGCTCCAGCCCCTCGTTCTGGCGCCGGCGCTCCTGCGCGATGGCGTCCCAGATCTCGGGGTCGGCGGCCTTGAGGTTGCGGCTGTCGAGCATCCGGCGGGTGGGTGTTCAGCCTTGCGGCGTCTCGGTCGGGGGAGCCGCGGCAGCGGCCTTGGGCTCTTCCTTCTTGGGCTCTTCCTTCTTCTTCGCCGGGGACTTCTTCGGCGCCGGCCGCTTGGCGGCCTTCTGCTTCTCCTGCGCCTCGGCGCGGGCGGCGCTGCGGCGGCGCTGTAGCCGCTTGTTGCGGCGCTGGCGGCGGCGTTTCAGCTCACGGTCCTTCTCACGCATGGGATGGCGACCTCCGGACTAGGTATTACGGATGTATGACGGATGGCGTGGTTGCGGGCAGCGCAGGAGCTTGTCTCAGCGGTGGGCGAGCGTCAAGGCG
>DATNCU010000014.1:0-16054 GCA_035607145.1 Thermoanaerobaculia bacterium | reverse complement strand
CGCGGTGGTCGTAGCGGTCCTGCAGCAGCACCTCGGGCGCGACGTAGGCGAGGGTGCCGCGGATGCGGCGGTCGAGCGGACCGCGCACGTTCTGCGCAAGACCGAAGTCGAGGATCTTCAATCCGAGCGAGCCGTCCTCGCGCTCGACGAGGCCGAGGTTCGCGGGCTTGATGTCGAGGTGGACGATGCCGTGGCGGTGGATGTGCGCGAGCCCGGACGCCGCCTGCAGCGCCACCGAGTAGAACGCCTCCCAGTCGGCCTGCACGCGGTGCTGCAGCTCGGCACCGGCGAGCAGCTCCATGGTGAGGAAAGGGAAGTGCCCCGGCAGCACGCCGAAGTCGTAGACCTCGACGACGTTGGGATGGCGGACCTCGGAGAGCAGCCGCACCTCGTGCTGGAAGCGGTCGAGGTCCTCGCCGTCGACCGGCTGCAGCGCCACCTTCAGCGCCAGCTGGCGCTCGGGGCGGTTGCCGGCGCGGATGCGGTAGATGACGGCGCGTGGCGTGCGGGCGAGCTCCTCCTCGATGAGGAAGTCGCCGAGCAGCTTCTCCAGCTCGCCGATGCGCGGCGAGTCCTGGCGCGTGCGGAGCGCGCCGCCCTCGTGGGAAGCCTCCCAGTGGTTGGGTTCGCGATTCACCCTGGATGTCGCAACGTCAGTCGACTGGGCGTATTGTAGTGGAGGCGAAACGAATCGGGGTCAGAAGCTGACCCGAAACGCGCGTGCACTGCGATGCAGCCTGACCCGAGCGAACGTTCAGAGTTGGCAGAGATCGACCCTCTGGGCGCCGCTGCGCCTCCGCCAACGGCTTCAGGTGGGTCCGCGTTGCAGCGCCGCGGGCGGTTGCTGCTCGTCGCCGTGGCCGCGCTGGCGCTGGCGGCGCTCTTCTGGCCGCGCGGCGACGGCAAGGCGGCGCCGGGTGGGTTCCTGCTCGACGCCGGCGGCAAGCCGACGCCGCTGGGCGAGCGGATGGCGCCGGTGACGCTGCTCCACTTCTACGCCACCTGGTGCCCGCCCTGCCTCGACGAGGCGCCGTCGCTGCAGCGGCTCGAGCACGACTTCGCGAGCGAGGCGCGCTTCCGCGTCGTCAAGGTGGCGGTGCAGGACGACGTGACAAAAGCACAGCAGCTCGCCGGCTCCGAGGACATTCTCTTCGATCCCGACTGGAAGACAGCCCACCGCTACGGCACCCGGCAGCTGCCGGAGAGCTACCTGCTCGTCGACGGCAAGGTGCAGCGCAAGTTCGACGGCCCGGTCAACTGGGACGATGCGCAGGTGCGCGAGGCCGTGCAGCTGGCGATCTCGCGCGTTCGCTAGCGAGCGAGAGCGCCGGTCAGGCCCGGCTGTCCCACAGCACGTCGTCGACGCCGCGTCGCCGGTTCTCCCAGCGCGCCATGACGAAGAGCGCGTCGGAGAGGCGATTCAAGTAGGGCAGCGTGTGCTCCCCCACCGCCTCGCCGCGCCGTAGCGTCACCAGTAGCCGCTCGGCGCGGCGGCAGACGGTGCGGGCGACGTGCAGGTGGGCGGCGCCGACTGAGCCGCCGGGGAGCACGAAGTTGGCGAGCGCCGGCAGGTCGGCGTTGAGCTCGTCGATGGTGCGCTCGAGCGCCTCGACGTGACGCGCCTCGATGCGCGGGCCTGGCCGCGTCTCCTTGTCCTCCTCGCGCACGCAAAGGTCGGCGCCGAGGTGGAAGAGCTCGTTCTGCACTCGCCGCAGCTCGGCATCGAGGCGCGGGTCGAGCCCGGCCGCTAGCGCCACGCCTAGCACCGAGGACAGCTCGTCGACCGTGCCGTAGACCTCCACCCGCGGGTCGTCCTTGGGCAGCCGGCCGCCGGTACCCAGCGCGGTGTCGCCCTCATCGCCGGTCTTGGTATAGATGCGGGTGAGGCGCGGCATCGCTCAGCCAGCGACCGCGGCACCCGCCGGCGCACCCTCGTAGAGCGCCGCGATCTCCGCCGCATAGCGCTGGTTGATGACCCGCCGCTTGAGCTTCATCGTCGGCGTCAGCTCGCCGCCCTCGACGGTGAGCTGGTTGGGCAGCAGGGTGTGCTTGCGCACGCTCTCGTAGCGGGCCAGCGTGCCATTGACGACGTCGACTTGCGCGTCGACGAAGGCGCGGAAGCGCGGGCAGGCGACCGCCTCCTCCGGCGTCTTCGCCGGGCTCCCCGCCTGTGCCGCGGCCCCCGGGAGCCGCTCCGGGTCGACGGTGAGCAGGGCGGCGACGAAGTTGCGGCGGTCGCCGAGCACCACCGCCTGGCCGATGCCGGGGATCGCCTTGAGCTTGCCCTCGATCAGCTGCGGCGCGATGTTCTTGCCGCCGGAGGTGATGATGAGCTCCTTGATGCGGTCGGTGACCTTGAGGAAGCCGTCCTCGTCGATGACGCCGACGTCGCCGGAGTGCAACCAGCCTTCCTCGTCGAGCGTCTCGCGCGTCGCCGCCTCGTTCTTGTAGTAGCCGAGGAAGACGTGCGGCCCGCGCATGCGGATCTCCTGCTGCTCGCCTGCCGAGGCGAGCTCGGTGCCGGGGATGGCGAAACCCGCTTTGCCGGTGTGGTAGCGGCCGGGCAGCGAGAAGGTCGCCGGGCCGGTGCACTCGCTCATCCCGTAGACCTCGTAGATGGGGATGCCGAGGCTCAAGAAGAACTCCAGCGTGTCGAGCGAGATGGGCGCCGCCGAGGTGGCGCAGATGACGGCGCGGTCGAGGCCGAGCCGCTGGCGCACCTTGGAGTGCACGAGCTTCTTCGCCAGCGGCGCGAGCAGCGGCTTGCTGCCGCGCCCCTGCTCGGCGTAACCGGCGGCGAGGCCGACGCGCCGCGCCCAGGCGACGAGCTTCTTGCGCAGCGGCGGGTTGGCGGCGCCGGCCGCCTGCATCTTCGCCTGGATCTTCTCCCACACGCGCGGCACGCCGAAGAAGAACTGCGGCCGTACCTCGCGCAGGTTCTCGCCCAGCTGCTCGAGGCTCTCGGCGAACCAGGTGCAGCCGCCATTCGACATCACGCCGTGGAAAGAAATGATCTGTTCCGCGATGTGCGACAGCGGCAGGTAGGAGATGACGTTTCCCTCGCTGCCGAAGTCGTAGGCGTTGGCGAGCTGGTGTGCCGTCCACACGACGTTGCGGTGCGAGAGCATCACGCCCTTGGGCTCGCCCGTCGTGCCCGAGGTGTAGATCAGCGTGCAGAGGTCGTCGGGCTTCTGCGCCGCGATGCGCGCATCGAGGTCGGCATCGGCGACGCCGCCGCCGAGGTCACGCAGCCACCCCCACGAGCGCACGCGGTCCTCGTGCGACTCGCCCTCCATCAGCACCACCGCCTGCAGCTTCGGCAGTTGCGGCCAGATGGCGAGGAAGGTCGCGAGGTAGTCGCGGTTCTCGACCACCGCCACGGCGGCGTCGCAGTGGTCGGCGATGTAGCGCACCTGCTCGCGCGCGGTGGTGGTGTAGATGCCGGTGGGCACGCCGCCGGCGGCGATCGCCGCGAGGTCGGCGATGAACCACTCGGGCCGGTTGTAGCCCATGATGACGACGCCCTGCCCCGGCTGCAGCCCGACCGCCATCAGCCCCTTCGCCACCTGGCGCACTTCGGCGGCGTAGTCGCTCCAGCTCGTGGTGCGCCACTCGCCGCCGCGCTTCACGCGGAGAGCCGGGCGCGAGCCCTGCCGGCGCGCCGTCGCTTCCAGCACCTCGATGACGGTCTGCGGCTCCGCCGGCATCGGCATCTCCTCCTCGCTAGGATCGTATGGATGGGCCGGCGGAGCCTACCCCACGCGGCCACCAATTCCGGCGGTGCGGTGTCTCTTGGAGGCAGGGGGTGCACCAGCAACCTTCCGATGCCCGACTCTCCGCGTAGTCAAGCGAGGTTGCTCCGCAAGGTCGGCGCTGCCGCAGCGTTCCTGACCGTCATTGGGGCTCCAGGCAGCGCCCAAGTCACCGGCTCGCCGGAGCCGGAAGTCGTAGCCATCCGGTGGCCGAAGCTGCAGCCGCTGCCGGCCATCGACAAGGAGGCGCGAGTGGGGCTGCAGATGGTTGCCGACCTCGGCGCCAAGAACCTGACCGGTTACAGCATCCGCGTTCCTCACCATCCGCCCGGCGGCAGGCCTCATATCGACTACTTCTTCTACTCCGGGCCCCAATACCCCGCGGACGCTGAGGAACCGGCCACGCTCAACGAGGTCATCGTCGTCGACCTCGCGCACGGTCTGGAGGCACGACTGCGCGACGTGGTGCACAGCCTCTTCCCGTCGAGCAAGACCTCGGCGCCCGCCGAGGGCGACGATGTCGAGCTGCTGCTGCGGGCGGACATGGACACCCGCTGGCAGAAGGATGCAGAGGGCAACATCACCGGCATCGAGGTCCACCTCCGGCTCGACGTGCTGTCACCGGCCGACGAGCGCCTCGAGACGCTCCGCACCTTCGGCTTCGCTCAGCCCGAAGACCGCTCCTACTTGTCCATTGCCACTCGCTGGCGGTCCGTCGGGCTGCAAGCGCTGACGACCGCGATCGATCAGCTCACCGACCAACTCCGCGCTTCACCGACCTTCGCGACCGCGATCGCAAAGGCTGCCGAGGCGCGCGCACTCCCTGCCGCGTTGGAGACGCAGCTCGAGTTCGACGACCGCGAATCGTTGCTCCCCAACGGGCGCCTCGACGCCGGCGAGGAGGCGCTGGTGCACGTTCGGTTGACCAACCGGGGCGCCGGCCCGGCCATCGGCGTCTCGCTAAAGACGATTCCTGACGTGGCCGGGGTCGCTGCGCCCGCCGTGCAGACGCTGGGGACGCTCGCTCCCCAAGCGCGACGAGAGCTCACCTTACCCATCGCCGGCGGTCTCAGCCTCCCCGCCGGCGTGCTCCATCTGATCGTGGAGACGGCAGAGAAGCGCGGCCACGACGGGCGTCCGACGACTCTTCTCATTGCGACTTCACCGCTGCTCGCGCCGCGCCTGGAGATCGTCGACGTGGCATGGAACGACCGCGACGGTCGCGGCAAGGGCGACGGCGACGGCCAGCCCTCCAACGGCGAGACGCTCGAGGCCGTCGTGCGCGTGCGCAACGCCGGACCTGGCGACGCTGCCGGCGTGGTCGTATCGATCGCCGCTCCGCCGCCGGGAGTCGAGCTCGTCGAGGCGCGGACGACGCTGCGGCGAATCCCCGCCAACGAGGTCGGCGCGGCGCGCGTGCTCGTGCGGCTGCCCATGACCTACGCGGCCACCGAGCTCGGGCTGGCGTTCGAGGCGGTCGATGGGCGCGGCCCGCAGGCCGGCCGCGTGCGCCGCGCGCTCGCCTGGCCCGTGCGTGTCAAGCGGCCCGCGGTCGTGCTCTCCCACCGCCTCTACGACGGCAGCTCGCCGGCTTCGTCCGGCAACCGCGACGGCCGCGTCAACAACGGCGAACGGATCGAGCTCGTCTTGACGGCGACGAACCGCGGCGAGCTGCCGGCCCGCGACCTCCGCGTGGCGGTGGTGACCGGCGATCGGAAGCTCGTTGCCACGCCGTCGACCCTCACCGTCGGCAACCTTCCGGCGCAGAACGAAGGCGTCGAGCAGCGGCTGCTCCTCGAGGTGCCGCGGGGATTCGGCGACGGCAATGCCACGGAGCTGCGGCTCACGTTGAAGATCTCGCAGCTCGACTTCCCACCGCAGGAGGTGACGGTCAACCTGCCGTTCCACCAGCTGCGGCCCGACTTCGCCGTCGAGCCGGCGAGCTCGAAGGCGCTCGCGCGCGGCGCCCGCGGGACGGTCGCTCTGCAGCTGCTCAATCCCGGCGAGCTCCCGGCCGAGGACGTCGTCGTCGAGGTCAGCGCACCGGCGGGCGGCGTCGAGCTGCTCGACGACCACGGCGCGCCGATCGCCAAGCGCCGCTTCCCCGTCGGCAGCCTCGCGGCCGGCGGCAGCGCGCGCTTCGACCTGTCGCTGCTCGCCAAGCAGGGCGCCGAAGTGGGTGCTCATCCGCTGAGCGTCACCATCCTGCAGCGAGACTTCCCATCGGCCGCCCGTGAGATGAACGTCGAGGTGACGGCGGGTGACGGCTCCACGGTCACTACGGCTCGTTCGGCCATCGCGCCGCTCGCTGCTCTCCCCGAGGCTGTGGGCGCGCCGTCGGCGATGATCTCCTTCCTCCGCTTCGCCGACGGCGACCGGGTGAGCGCCGAGACAGTGACCCTCGGCTTCGAGGTGCAGACCGTGGCCGACCCGGCTGCCGTCCGCGCGACACAGAACGGCCGTCTGCTGCCGCTCGACGGCCGGCGCCGCAGCGTCGGAGCCGAGAACGGTCAGCAGGTCGCACGCTACGAGCTGCCTGTCCAGCTGGCGCCCGGTGACAACCGCTTCGAAGTGGTGGTCGTCACGCGTGAGGGACTGCGCCGCGAACGCACGCTGTCGATCGTCCGCGAGGCGCGGCAGGGGCGGATGTGGGTGGTGGCCATCGGCGTCGGCACCTACCAGGATTCGCACATCGAAGGGTTGCGCTTTCCCGCGGCAGACGCGCGCGCCGTTTACGACTACTTCGCGCGCGCCTTCGACCTTCCCGCCGAGCAGCGATTCCTCCTCGTCGACCAGCAGGCGACCCTGCGCGCGATCAAGAGCCTGCTCGGCACGAAACTCGCGGCACAGGCGAGCAACCCGGAAGACACCGTCGTTCTCTACTTCGCGGGGCACGGGTGGGCGGAGGCAGGGGCCGGCAGCATCGACGCCGATCTGCTCAGCAAGTACCTGCTGCCATACGACGCCGAGCTCGCCGATCCGTACAGCACGGCGCTCGACGTCGACGAGCTGACCAACATCGTGCGCCGGCTGCTGCCGGAGCGCGTCGTCGTCATCATCGACAGCTGCTTCAGCGGCGCCGCCGGCGCGCGCTCGCCCTTCGACCCGCGGCGAGATCGGCTGCGCGGCGTCGTCACCGGCGAATTCCTCGATCGCCTGGTCGACGCCGGGAAGGGGCGCGTGGTGCTCACCGCCAGCGGTCCGAACGAGGCAGCGGGCGAGCGCACCGACTTCGGGCACGGGATCTTCACCTACTTCCTGTTGAACGGCCTGGGAGGCGCTGCCGACGCCGACCATGACGGCGAGGTCGACGTCGACGAGCTCTACCGCTTCGTCTGGGACCGCGTCACCGCCGCCACGGCCGGCAAGCAGAACCCGGTGAAACGGGCGCCGCAGTCGGTGGGCTCGATCGTGCTCGGCCGCACGGCCGTGCCGGCGGCGAGCGCGACACCCTGAGGCGCGAGAGCGCCGTCGCCGAATCCTGAGAGCGGAGCCCGCGGCTCTACTGGCCGGCGACGGTGGTGCCGCTCGCGGCGGCGGAGGGCATGAGCTCCGCGAGCGGGGCGTAGAGCAGGCCGTAGCCGGAGGTGCCGAGGAGCAGGCGGCCGCCGTCGACGGTGGCGGCGAGGACGTCGCGGGCGGGGATCGGCAGCGCGAGCGGCCGAAGGGCGCGGTCCGCGGCGACGAGGAGGTGGGCGCCGCTATCGTCGACGGCGACGACCGGGTACTGCGCATCGCCGGTGGGGAGGACGCGGCTCTTGCCGCGCAGCAGCTCACGCCAGCGCCCGCCAAGCGCGGCGGCGGTGAGCTGCTCGCGCGGCGAGGCGGGGGCTGCCCCGATCGCTGCGATCTCGGTGAACCGGCCGGCCTGGCGCTCAAACATGCCGGCGGCGGTGCGCGCCAACACGCGCCCCTCTGCGGCGACCACCTGCTCGATGCGCGTCGGCGGCACCTCAGGCAGCTGCTGCCAGATACCGCCGCGGCGGGCCCAGAGGCCCCCTTCGGTGGCCGCCCACGCCTCGTCGCCGGCGGAGGCGAGCGACAGCACGGTGGGGATCTGCGCCAGCTCGTGCACGACGCGTTCGCCGCCGGCGAGCACGCCGTAGATGCCGGAGACGGGGCCGCCGTGCGCCACTGACGCGAGGACCTCACCGCGGCTCTTCACCAGCGCCGAGACGCGGGCCGAGGCGATGCCGCGGGTGGCGGGGAAGAAGCTCGCGCCGCCGTCGTTGCTGCGCCAGACGCCGCCGCCTTCGGTGCCGACCAGCACCACCTCCGGCTGCTTGGGGTGGTAGGCGACGACCAGCGCCGAGACGTCGTCGCGCGTCTGCCGCGCCCAGCTCACACCGCCGTTGTCGGAGACGTACATGCCCGACACCGTGCCGGCGAGCAGGCGGCCGCTGGGCAGGGCGGTGAAGCCGGGCGTGCGGCGCTCGAAGAGTCCCTCGCGCATGCGCGTCCAGCGCTCGCCGAGGTCGTCGCTCTTGTAAACCCAGCCGCAGGTGGAGGCCCACACCTGCTCGGGATTGCCGGGCACAGGGTTCAAGGTGAACACCTGCGAGTCGAGCACCATGCCGTCGAAGACGCCGCGCCAGGTAGTACCGCCGTCGTCGCTGCGGAAGGCGCGCCGGTAGGTGCCGGCGAGCACGGTCTGCGGATGGCGCGGGTGGACGAGCAGGCTCCACACCTCGATCAAGTCGGGCTGGCTGCCGGAGAGCTTCTTCCAGGTGGCGCCGCCGTCGCTGCTCCCCCAGACGCCGGTGCGGGCGCCGAGGAAGAGCCGGCCCTCCTCGCCCGGCACCAGGGCCAGCGAAAAGACCACGTCGTCGAGTCGCTGCGAGCGCATCTCCCAGGTGCGCCCGAGGTCGTCGGAACGCACGACGGCGCCGCCGCCGAAGACGCCGCGGAGCGCCGCCCACAGCCGCGTCGGACGGTTGGGGTCGAACTGCAGGCTGGCGACGATCCAGCCCGGCATCGGGAAGGTGGCGCCCGCGGGCGCCCAGCTGGCGCCAGCGTCGCGGCTCAGGTAGACGTTGCCCGCGGCGGTGCCGGCGACGGCGACGTTGGGATCGCCGGGCGAGAAGGCGAGGCTGCTGACGTCGCCGCCCCACAGCGGCGCGCTATGCCAGACCTCCACCGCGGTGGCTGGCGCGGCGAGCAGCGCCAGCGCAGCGAGGCAGCCGATCGCGAGAAGCGAAGCCTTCCGGTAGCCCGTGGTGCTCGTCAACGCTGCCCTTTCGTCACGCGCATCGCTCCCTGTTCTCGCCCTCGTGCAACGCTCGTACCGTGAAACGCACGGCCGGCCGCCGGCCGCGCCCGACGATAGGATACGCGGTCATGGCGACGGTCACCATTTTCGACCGCATCCTCAGCGGCGAGATCCCCTGCTGGCGCGTGTACGAGGACGAGCACGTGCTCGCCTTCCTCGACGTCGGCCCGCTTGCGCCCGGCCACACGCTGGTCATCCCCAAGGAACGCGCCGCGCAGCTGCACGAGCTCTCCGACGAGTCGGCGGCCGCCATCGGCCGCGTGCTGCCGCGCATCTGCCGCGCCGTCCTCGAGGCGACCGGAGCCAGCGCTTACAACGTGCTGCAGAACAACGGCGCCGGCGCGCACCAGGCCGTCTTCCACGTCCACTTCCACGTCATTCCCAAGCCGGGGGCCGAGCGCGGGCTGGGCATCCGCTGGCCGGCGGGCAAGCTCGATGCCGCCGAGGCCGAGGCGCTGCTGGCCCGCATCGCCGAGTCGCTGGCGCGTGAGCCGGCGTAGGGAGGCGAGCCGTGCGCGCCTGGGAGGTGGCGGAAGGCTTCGGGCGCGACCACCTGCGCCTCGTCGAGCGGGCTGACCCGGAGCCGGCGGCCGGCGAGCTGCTGCTACGGCTGCGCGCCGCCTCGCTCAACTACCGCGACCTGATGATGGTCGAGGGGCGCTACAACCCGCGGCAGCCGCTGCCGCTGGTGCCCTGCTCGGACGGCGTCGGCGAGGTGCTGGCGGTGGGCGCCGGCGTGCGCGGCTTCGCGGTCGGCGATCGCGTCTGCCCGATCTTCGCGCCGCGCTGGCTCGCCGGCGAGCCCGACCGCGAGCGCATGCGCACCACCTTGGGAGGACCGCTCGACGGCACGCTGCGCGAGCGCATGACGATCGCCGCCGAGGCGGTGGTGCGGCCGCCGGAGCAGTTGAGCGACGCCGAGGCGGCCAGCTTGCCCTGCGCAGCGGTGACGGCGTGGAGCGCGCTCGTCGAGCAGGGCCGACTGCGCGCCGGCGAGACGGTGCTCGTGCTCGGCACCGGCGGTGTGGCGCTCTTCGCGCTGCAGATCGCGTTGCTGCACGGTGCGCGCGTCATCGTCACCTCGAGCTCGGACGAGAAGCTCGAACGGGTGCGTTCGATGGGCGCCTGGGAGACGGTCAACTACACGCGCGAGAAGGCGTGGGGCAAGCGGGTGCGCGAGCTCGCGGGCGACGGGGTCGACCACGTGATCGAGGTGGGCGGCGCCGGCACGCTCGCCGAGTCGCTGCGTGCGGTGCGCATGGGCGGCACGGTCCACCTGATCGGCGTGCTCGCCGGCGGCGAGGCGTCCGTGGTGTTGGCGCAAATCTTCATGCAGCAGGTGCGGGTGCAGGGCGTGCTCGTCGGCTCCAAGGCATCGTTCGAGTCGCTCAACCGCGCGCTGGCGCTCCACCGCGTGAAGCCGGTCGTCGACCGCACCTTCGGCTTCGACGAGATGCCGGCCGCCTTCGACCACATGGCCGCCGGCGCGCACTTCGGCAAGATCTGTATCGCGATCGGCTGACGCCGCCGCCCGCTTCGTCCGACTACGCGACGGCGAGCTGCGCCCGCGCCGCAGCCGCGTAGCGCCGCACGATCTCGCCCGCCGGCTCGACGCGGTGGATGCCGCCGACGCTCTTACCGGCCTGGAAGTAGTCCTTGTACGAGATCCCCTGCAGCGAGGCGCGCTTGAGCTGCCAGACCGCCTTCGTCGAGTAGAAGGTGCGCATCCAGTGCTTGGTGTGCCGGCCGCGCAGCAGCAGCCGCGCGAGCGGCCCGGCGTGCAGGCCGATGCGCTCGACGTAGGGCGTGCGGATCACCGCGCAGGGCACGCCGGAGAGCTTGTCGGTGAGCACCACGTCGTCGGGCGTGGCGGCGAGGATGGCGCGCTTGTAGTCGTCGTGGACGCGGCACTCCTCGGCGGCGATGAAGCGGGTGCCCAGCTGGACGCCCGCGTAGCCGAGCGCGAGGCGGGCCGCGAACGTCGCCTCGTCGCCGACGCCGCCGGCGCAGAGCAGCGGCACGCCGAGGTCGGCAAGCTCCGCGTGGAGCTCCTCGGGACTCTTCTTGCCGGCGTGGCCGCCGGCGTCGCGGTTGACGCACACCAGGCCGTCGACGCCGTGCTGCAGCGCCTTCTCGGCCCAGCGGCGGTCGGTGACGTCGTGGTAGACGACGCCGCCGTGGGCGTGCACGCGCTCCACCACCCAGCGCGGGTTGCCGAGCGCGGTGATGAAGAACCGCACGCCTTCCTCGAGCGCGATCTCCACCCAGCGGCGCATGCGCTCCTCGTAGACGCGCGCCGTCTTCTCGACCAGCGCGTTCATGCCGATCGGCTTGTCGGTGAGCGAGCGGATCAGCCGCAGGCCGGCGCGAAAGTCGTGGCGAAACACGTAGACCATCGAGATCGGCTGCACGACGCCGATGCCGCCCGCCGCCGACACCGCGGCTACCAGCTCGGGGTTGGAGCAGGGGTACATGGCGCCGCAGACGAGCGGCACCTCGATGCCCACCTGGCGGGTGAACGCAGTCGCGAGGGGCGAAGTCCCGTCGCTCACCGCGGCCCTACCAACCAGCGCGCGGTGGCCCGCGCCACCTCCTCGCCGGCCGTGTCGCGCACGATCGCCTCGAGTGCGTACTCGCGGCGCTCGCTGGTATCGGGCGGCGTCGTCGTGCACTCGGCCTCGAGCGTGCCGCGCGCCTTCTTCTTGTACTCGATGGCGAGGTTGGTGATGATCGCCCGCGCGTCGTCGCGCATGCCGGCGAGCATGGCGAGACCGCTGGTCACCTCGGCGAGGTTCATCAGCGCGATGGCGTGCACCGACTTGAGGTGGTTGCGCACCGTCGGCCGGTCGCTCATGCGGATGCGGGCGTAGCCGGGCCGCAGCTCCTGCACGCGCGGCCGGATGGTGCCGGTGTAGCGGGCCATGCGGCCGACGCCGAGGCTGAACAGCAGCTTGCCGAAGGGCCGGCGGCTGAGCTGTCGCCAGCGCCGCAGGATCTCGTTCGGCGCGCCGTCGCCCTGCCCCGCCTCGTCGCGGACTGTCGTCTTCGCCACCTGCTCGACCGTCTGCGCCATGGTCGTCCCTCCGCACGGCCGGCGTGAGCCGACGGCCGCCCTGCCTCGCCGCGATGCGGCAAGGATATGCTGCCGCGCGCCCGGCGGCACCATCCCTGTTCGCCGGCACCGCCGGGGATCGGATCCCTTCCATCAGGAGGTGCCCCGTGCGTGTCGTCGTTCCGGCCTTTCGTCGCGGCCTCGCTCCCGCCTTTACCGCTTTCGCCGTCCTGGCCCTCGCCGCCTCGGCCGCCCGCGCCAGCGGGCCGCTGCTGTTCCAGCACGGCGGCCGCGCCACCGCGCAGGCGGGCGCCTTCGTCGGCCGCGCCACCGACGCCGGGGGCCTCGACTACAACCCGGCCGTCATCGCGCGCCTGCGGGGGTCGCACTACCAGCTCGGCCTCGATTACACGGCGCCGGTCGACGATTACAAGAGCTCGACCGGCTCCTTCCGGCAGGAGCACCTGATCACCGAGTCGCCGTCGATCTACGCCAGCTGGCACCTGCCCGAGGACTACTACCCGCTCGCCTTCGGCATCGGCGTCGACCACCGCGCCTGGTACCGGGCCGATTGGGAGGCCGCCCTCTTCCCCGGCCGCTTCCAGAACCGCCTGCAGCGCCTGGAGCTGTGGTCGGTGCACCCCGTCGTCGCCTACCAGCTCGGCGAGCGCTGGAGCGTCGGCGCCGGCTTGCGCTACTACACCGGCAAGATGGAGGAGGGTCGCAACCAGTTCGTCATCGTGCCGCTGGCTCCCAGCTCCGGCTCCTTCAACGCCGCCGTCGAGGTCGAGCGCAACTCCGACGCCGACGTCGACGGCCAGTCGTTCGACGTCGGGCTCCATTACGGCGCCGAGCACTGGGGCTGGGGCCTCGCCTTCGACACCGGCGGCGAGGTGGAGGGCAACGGCGACGTGCACTACGCGGCGCGTGACGTGCCCGCTATCCCGGGGTTGCAGCAGGCGCTCGACCCCCTGCTGCAGTCGGGCTCGAGCCACCAGAGCTTCGACCTGCCTCAGGAGCTCCGCACGGGCCTCTACGTGGCGCCGTCGCCGGCCTGGAACTTCGAGATCGACGTGGCGTGGACCGCCTGGTCGTCGGTCGACACCACCGAGGTAGGCTTCTCGCGCCACCTCTTCGCCCTGCCGGCCGCCAACCCGCCGCAGGTGGGCTCTGGCACCGAGCGGCGCGACCGCCGCTGGGACGACACGCTGAGCGTGCGGCTGGGCACCGAGTTTCGCGTCGGCGGCGGCTGGTCGGTGTCGGCCGGGGCCGCCATGGAGCCCTCGCCGGTGCCCGACGCGACGGTCGAGCCCGGCTTCGCCCGCGGCGACGCGACGGTGCTCGGCACCGGCATCACCTACCGCATCCGCAACATCGCCTTCGACCTCGGCTACTCGTTCTTCCAGTACGACGACCGCCGTGTCGGCGGCCAGGAGCTCCAGCACCCGCAGGCGAGCTCGACCTACGAGGCGCACGACCAGGTGTTCGGCTTCTCGGTGAGCTGGGGCGGCTGAGCCCCGGAGAGCGCATCGCCAGACAAACCGAAGGCCGGTCTCCGTAGACCGGCCTTCGACTCTCCTTAGGCGTCATGGCCCCGGGCTCGGCCCCCGGGGCTGCTGACGCTTCAACGAGCTAACCGACCTTCAGGACCACCACGGCGCGCCGGTTCTGCCGGCGGCCCTCCTCGGTGGCGTTGTCTCCCACCGGATCGGCGGAGCCGCGGCCCTCGGTGGTGATGCGGGCCGGGTCGATCCCGTGCCGCGACACCAGGTAATCCTTCACCGCATCGGCGCGCTTCTGCGAGAGCGTTTGGTTGGCGGCGTCGCCCCCCGAGCTGTCGCTGTAGCCGATCACCAGGGCGGTGAGGTTGGGATCCTGCTTGAGCCGCAGGGCCACCTCGTCCAGACGCGCCTTGCAGATGTTGTTCAGACGCGCGCCGGTGTCGAACGGACACTCCACGCGCTCCTCCGGCGGCGGAGGCGGCGGCGGCGGAGGAGGCGGCGGGGGCGGCGGCGGAGGAGGCGGCGGCGGCGGAGGCGGCGGCGTCGGCGTGGGCGGCGGCGGCGGCGCCTCGGGCAGCAGCCGCGGCAGGTAGGTCAGGCCGATGAGGCCGCCGATCGGGCAGTAATCGCTGATGTTGCTGAACTGCAGCAGGTCGGTGCGCACCGCGAAGTTGAACGACCACGGGCCGCCGCCGATGTTGATGCGGCCGCCAGTGGTGAAGTCGACGCTGTCCTGCAGGTTGTCGAACGGCGCATCGCCACCGGTCTGGAATTCGCCATCCAGCTCGTTGATCCAGTGGAAGCTGTCGCTGACGTGGATCACGTAGCCGAGCCCGAGGTCGAAGTGCTCGGGGTAGTCGAAGTCCTCGACGTCGCCCGGGTCGGTGTAGCCGGCGTTGAAGAACCAGTTGTGGTTGTTCCAGGCGAAGGTGGCGCCGTAGCCCAGCTCGTCGGAAGCCACGTCGTCGTCGCCGGTGGGCGCGGTGAGGAAGAAGTTCACCGCCGAGCCGCCGTCGGGGCCGCTGTTGAAGGCCCACTTGGCGTTGCCGCGGACGTTGCCCAGACCGCTGGCGTCGAAGCCGGCCGAGTTGGGCCCGTGGCCGTTGTAGTCCTCGTACGGCACCGACACGCTGAGCTCGAAGTTGTCGGTGATGCCGTAGCCGACGCTGGCGGAGAGCCGCGTCCAGTCGAAGTTCAGGTCATCCTCGTCGTCGACACCAGGGATGTCGAAAACGCGATCCCAGTTGTTGGCGTAGATGCCGAACGTCCACGCTCCGGCGGGTGCGTTCTGCCCGCTCGACAGCGTGAAGAGCCCGGTCTCGCCGGTGGCGGTGGGGGCGATCTCCCCCCCCTGCGCGAGCAGGGGCGCGGCTGACAGGGCCAGCGCCGCCACCCAGGCTCCGAATCTCCTCTTCACCATGTGTTCTCTCCCTCCCACGATCTTGGGTTCGAGGCGTTTCAGAAGCGTTGTTTATTTTACAACGACCCCCGCATCGGCGGGCCGTCCCACGCGCATTTGCTCACCCTTGGACCTCAACTCTCCCCTTCGCGCGCACATCCTGGTAGTGGCTCGACTGTCGGATAGACCTTCCTGGCGCGCTGCGAAAGCAAGTTCCGGGCCTGGGCGAAGGACTACACGTGCTCGGCGGCGAGCGTCAGCCGGTCGAGCTCGTCCTGCAGCTCGCGGCGGGCCGCTTCGCGGCCACCCTCGTCGAGGCCGGCGAGGCGGCGCTCCTCGCCGACCAGCACCTCGAGGCGCGAAAACGGCTTGGGGATGACCATGCGGTCCCACGAGCGCAACCGCCAGGCGCGGTCGGCCGCCATCGCCAGCGGCAGCACCGGTACCCGGCCCAGCTCGGCGAGCGCGACGACGCCAGGCTTGAGCTCGCGCGCGGGACCGCGCGGGCCGTCGGGGATGAGCAGGACCGTGCGGCCGGCGGCGAGGGCACGCACCAGCTGGCGCAGCGCCGGTCCGCCGCCGCGCGAGGTCGAGCCGCGCGCCACCTCGGCGCGGAGCAGCCGCCCCACCTCGGTGCCGAGGGTGCCGTCGCGCGAGCGGCTGATGAGCACCAGCACCGGAAGGCCGCGGAGCACGCCGAACTTCCAGATCAGCCAGGAGGCGAGGAAGAGCTGGTGGTGCCAGACGATGAGGATGGTGGGCCGCCGCTCGCGCACGATGGCGTGGAAGCGCTCGCCGCCGCTCCAGCGCGGGCGCAGCGTGCCGCCGAGGGTGGCGAGGAAGAGCCAGATCAACTTCGCCGCGAGCCGGGCGCCGAACGAGGGCGGCTCGGGCGCGCCGGTGGCCGCGGGCGCAGCGTCAGAAGCGGCGGGCGTGGCAGCGGCGAGACTCACTCTCGCCGCTCATTCTGCCGCACTCACTTGTCGCTACTGAGGATCGTCCACAACATCCAGACGCCGCCGGCGGCGGCAAGCAGGAAGAAGATGATCGCCAAGCCCGGGTAGCCGAAGAGAGTGAAGC
>DATNCU010000736.1:0-7662 GCA_035607145.1 Thermoanaerobaculia bacterium | reverse complement strand
TTCCCACTCGGCGAAAAGTCTTCTACCGACGGCAGGCTGTCGAAGGGCGGCAGGTGCTCGAGGTCCTCGAAACCGGCCTGGTCGCGCAGCCAGGTGGACGCCGTCAGCAGCCGGTTGATCTCCGCGGCGAGCTTCACCTTGTCCGGATGGCGGGGGCCCAAGTTGCTCGCCCAGGAGTCGAGCAGCCGCTTCATCCCGTCCGCGCGCTCCCGCTCGTAGGCGACGCGGCGCGGACCCCATCGCGACGGCCGTCGCCGGTGGGAGACCTTGGCATCCACCAGCCGCTCGGCCAGCCGGTACGCCAGCTGGCGGGCGTTGAGGATCTCCTCGACGCCGAGCTCCCAGCGCTCGGGCAGCGGCACTCCCGCCGCGCCGTGGAGACGGACCGACTCCTGTTCGAGAACGTCGGCGAGCTGCAGCGGGGCGGATTCCATGGATCGGTCCCCTCTCCAGGTCTTCGCGCCTGGGTAGAGAAATTCGACTCTGCGACGTGATTCGTCTTGATTAGACGGACGCGACGAGCTGTTTTCCCGGCGGCGGGAGCGCAGAACGAGGACTGCAGGCGTCGGTTACGCTTCGAGGTGAGGTGCGCGAATGACCCTGGAAGCGATCGACCCCGCGACCGGCGAGCGGCTCGCGAGCTACGAGGAGCACGACGACGGCGAGGTGCGCCGGCGCGTGGCGGCAGCCGCGGCGGCGCAGCGCGAATGGGCAGAGCGCTCGTTCGCCGAGCGGGCGGTGCCGCTCCTGCGCGCCGCCGAGCTGCTCGAGGAGCGGGCCGCCGAGTACGGCACGCTGATGGCGCGCGAGATGGGTAAGCCGTTCGCCGACGGCGAGGCGGAGGCGAAGAAGTGCGCCGCCGGCTGCCGCTTCTACGCCGAGCACGCGGCGGCGTTCCTCGCCGACGAGCCGGTGGCGACCGAAGCTCGGAAGAGCTTCGTCGCCTATCAGCCGCTCGGCGTGCTGCTCGCCGTCATGCCCTGGAACTTCCCGTTCTGGCAGGTCTTCCGCGCTGCCGCGCCGGCGCTGATGGCGGGCAACGCGGTGGCGCTCAAGCACGCCGCCAACGTGCCGGGTTGCGCGGCGGCGATCGAGAAGGTCTTCGCCGACGCCGGCCTGCCGGCGGGGCTGTTCACCAACCTGCTGATCCAGAGCTCGCGCGTGGCGGCGGTGATCGAGCTGCGCGAGATCGCGGCGGTGACGCTCACCGGCAGCGTCCCTGCCGGCAAGGCGGTAGCGGCGAAGGCGGGAAGCGTGGTCAAGAAGACCGTGCTCGAGCTCGGCGGCAGCGCTGCCTACGTGGTGCTCGAAGACGCCGACCTCGAGCACGCGGTCGCCACTTGCACGAAGAGCCGCCTCATCAACTCCGGCCAGAGCTGCATCGCCGCCAAGCGCTTCGTCGTCGTCGAGCCATTGCGCGAGGCCTTCGAGCTCGGCATGGTGGAGCGGATGCGTACGGCGCGCATGGGCAACCCGCTCGAGCCGGGCGTCGAGGTGGGTCCGCAGGCGCGTGCCGACCTTCGCGACGCGCTGCACGAGCAGGTGGCGAGGAGCGTCGCCGCCGGCGCGCGGCTGCTGCTCGGCGGCGAGGTGCCGCCGGGGCCGGGCGCCTTCTACCCGCCGACCGTGCTCGCCGACGTGCGGCCGGGGATGCCGGCGTACGACGAGGAGCTGTTCGGCCCGGTGGCGGCGATCCTCCCCGCGCGCGACGAGGCCGATGCCGTGCGCATCGCCAACGACAGCGTCTTCGGTCTGGGCGGCGCGGTGTTCACTCGCGATCTGGCCCGCGGCGAGCGGGTGGCGAGGCGGCTTGCCGCCGGCTGCTGCTTCGTCAACGACTTCGTGCGCTCCGACCCACGGCTGCCCTTCGGCGGTGTCAAGGAGAGCGGCTACGGCCGCGAGCTCGGCGCGTTGGGTATCCGCGAGTTCGTCAACGCGAAGACGGTGTGGGTGGGCGCGCCGCGGTGAAGGGCGCGGGGCGGACCATCAGCGCACTGGTCCGCCGCGAGCGCGCCGTGCTCATCGCTTTCGTGCTGGGTCTCCTCGGCCTTGCCGCCACGACGCACCGCGTCGTCTTCAGCAGCGGCAACGATGCCTCGCGCTGGGCGCAGGTGGAGGCCCTCGTCGACCACCACCGCTCGTCGATCGAGGGCACGCGGTTCGCGGGCGTCGTCGACCAGGTGGTCATCGACGGCCGTCCCTACTCCAACAAACCGCCGTTGTTGGCTATGGCAGGCGCCGGCGTCTACTTCGTGCTGCAGCGCTGCTTCGGCTGGAGCTTCGCCGCCGGCGTGGGCATGCACGAGATCGTGTACTGGGTGACGCTCGCGCTGGTGGGGTTGCCCATCGCCCTGCTGCTCGCTCTCTTCCTTCACGAGCTGCGGGCGACCGGCATCGCCCCGCCGCGCCTCGCGGCCTGGACGACGTTGGCGCTGGGAGCGGGCACGCTGCTGCTCTCCTTCGGCGGCACCTTGAACAACCATGCGCCCGCCGCGGCGCTGCTCTTCGCGGCGGTGATGGCGGCGCGCCGAGGGTGGGGCGCGACGGCGGGACTCCTCGGCGGGCTCGTGGTCGCGATCGACATGTTGCCAGGGGCCGGCTTTGTCCCGTTCTTGGCGGCGATGTTGTGGGCGAGCGGCGGCGGGTGGCGGCAGCTCGGCCGTTACGGCGCCGGCGTGGCGCTGGCGGCCGCGGTGTTCGTCGCCGCGAACCTCGCCACCTCGGGCACGCTGCTGCCGCCGCCGCTGGTGCCGGGGGCGAAATTGCCGTGGCACACCGCGGCCCGGCACGCGGGCTGGGTCTACTTGCCGGAAGATTGGACCTACCCGATCCGCTGCCTCTTCGGCCCGCGCGGCTACTTCGTCGTCTCGCCGGTGCTGCTGTTCGGGGCTGCGGGATGGATCGCAGCGTTGCGCGGGCGCGGTCCGCTGCCCAGGCGGCTGGTGGTGCCGCTCGCCGCCGGCGTGCTCGTCCAGGTGGTGGGCATGAGCCTGGTGGCAGGCTCGTACGGCGGCTGGTCGTACGGCTTCCGTTACCTCATCCCGATGACGCCGCTGCTGATGCTCGCCGCCCCGCTCGTCCTCGCCGGCTGGGCGCGCCTCACCTTCTTCGCCGTGTTGCCAGTCTCGGTGCTGCTCGCGGCGCTCGGCGCCTATTACCCGTGGCCGCCCGCCTACGAGCAGGAGGCCGATCGCATCCCTATCGCGTCGCTGGTGACCAACCCCGCCGGCGGCAACGCGGCCTGCTGGGTCGAGCAGCATTGGCCGAGATCGGCCTGGGCGCGTGGGCTCGGGGCGCGCTTCATCAGCCGCGACGAGAGCGAGCGGCAGGCCTACTACGCGATCTTCTTCCGCAGCAAGGCGGACTTCCGCACCGCGGCCCGCTACCGGCTGGCGTTGTCGCCGCCGGTCCGAGATCACTCGGCGCGGGCCGGCAGCTCCGAGCCGTAGAGCGTCTCGCGCGCCGGTGTCCACGCCTCGCCGCGCAGCATCGCCGCGGCGCCCTCGACCGCTTCGAGGATCTTGATGTAGCCGGTGCAGCGGCAGAGGTTGCCGGCGAGGGCGGCGGAGATCTCGTCGGGCGTCGGTCTCGGGTTGCTCGCGAGGAGCGCCTTCGACGCCATGAGGATGCCGGGCGTGCAGTAGCCGCACTGCGCGGCGCCGAGGTCGGCGAAGGTGGTCTGCAGCGGGTGCAGCGCATTGCCCAGCTGCAGCCCTTCGACGGTCTCGATGCGGCTGCCGCCCATCGCCGCCGCCATCACCAGGCACGACAGCACCGGCCGGCCGTCGACGAGCACCGTGCAGGTGCCGCACTCGCCCAGCTCGCAGCCGTGCTTGGTGCCGGTGAGACCGAGTTCCTCGCGCAGCACCTCGAGCAGCGTGTGGTGAGTGGGGAAGGCGACCGCGCGCGGCTCGCCGTTGACGTCGAGGGTGGCGAAGGTCGTCTCGGGCAGCGTGGCGGTCACGGTGGGGCGTCTCCGTTCTCGACGGGAACGAGGTCGTCGGGGACCGCGGGGCGGCGCAGCCGCTTGCCGTCGGCGAGCAGGCCGCGCACCAACAGGTCTGCCATCTCCTGGCCCAGCGCGCGGGCGGTCTTGCCGCCGCCGGGGCGGTACCACTGCGCCGTCCAGTTGAGCGCGCCGAGGAGGGTGAGCGCGGCGAGCTTGGGGTCGACGTCGCGGAAGAGGCGCTCGCTCGCACCCTGCCGCACCACCTCGCGAAAGGTCTCCTCGTAAGCGTCGCGCTGCGTCAGCACGGCGGTGCGCGCGGCGGGAGCCAGGCCGTCGACGTCGAGGTGGGCGATGGCGCCCGGCGTTGCTTCGTGCAGACGCAGCATGTGGCCGACGACGAGCAGCCAGAGCCGCTGATCGGCGGGCAGCTCCGTGGCGCGCACGCGCGCCGCGAGCTCGAGCAGCCCGGCGAGCGCGTCCTCCTGGCAGAAGGCGAGCAGCGCCTGCTTGTCGGCGAAGTAGTAGTAGAGGTTGCCCACCGCCATGTCGGCGGCAGCGGCGATGTCGCGCATGCCGGTGGCGTGCAGCCCCTGCCGGCGGAAGACCTCCGCCGCGGCGCGCAGGATCTCGCGCTTCCTCGCCAGCACCCTGGGCGATTCAGAGGGCGACTCGGATCGCGACTCGCCCGACCGATGTGCGGGGCGCGATGCGGCTTGAACCATTGTTCAAATCTTCCGCCGGCCGCGGCCGGGGTGTCAAGGCGAGCGAAGCTTCGAGTGCCATCGCCGGTGTCATACTCATCGCGCTCATCGACATCTGGAGGAAACAGGAGGAACGCTGCGATGGTCACCCAATCGAGCCGGATCGTCCTCGCCCTCTGCATCCTCGGCTGCGTCTCGGGCACCGTGGCGCGAGCCGACCGCGGCGCCAATCCGCCGCCGCAGCTCGTCGTCACGCGGGTCGTCGCCGACCTCGGGACCGCCACTTTGGCGATCGAGGGAAAGCACTTCGGCGCCGACCCCAGCGTGTTCCTGGGCGCGCCCGCAGGGAGCTTCACCGAGCTCGTGGTGCTCTCTTCGACCGACTCGACGATCACCGCGCAGCTTTCGACGACCGACCCCGGCACCTACGTGCTGCGGGTGACCTCGGGCCCGGCGGCGACGCAGACCTACGCCATCGACATCGCGCTCGGGGCGCAGGGTCCTTCAGGACCTCCGGGGCCTCCCGGTGCCGACGGAGCGGACGGCGCGCCGGGACCGCCAGGGCCTCCCGGTCCGCAAGGTCCGGCGGGACCTCCCGGCCCGCCGGGGCCGGGCACGGCCCTCCAGGTGTTCGACAGCTCTGTTCCCGACCCGCAGCTCGTCGGCGAGCTCATGTACCCGGCGGACGTGCTGATCGACGAGGGTGGCGTCCTCTTCACCCTCGGCGCCGAGCGGCCGCGGCTCTTCGGACGCGTCATCGACCTCTACTTCACCGACGACACTTGCACCACCGGCCCCTTCATCACCGCCCCCGCGGCGTTCAACAACCTGCTCGTCATCGCCGCGCTCAAGGGAGGCAACGCCTACATCCCGGACACCAGCGGTCCGGCGGTCGCCTTCACCAAGCGTTCGCAGATGAACGACGACGGCACTTGCGTCGACATTCCGGACGCCGCCGACAGCGGCCGGCCGGCGATCCTGATCAAGGACATGTCGGGCTTCGTGCCGCCGTTCCAGCTCGGCAACTGACGCCGGCGCGACTCAGGCGCTCGCCGGCGGTGCGCGGCGCTCGCTCCAGACGCCGTGCGCCCAGGCGAGCGGACCGATGAGCACGTAGACGAAGCCCGGGACGCCGAAACGCGCTCCGACGTCGGCGAGAGCGAGCACGACGGACAGCGCGCCGACTCCCGCCATCATCAGGTAGTGGCGTTGCAGCATCTGCGCTTCGTGCAGCTGCCAGGGCGTCAGCTCGAGCGTGGAGGCGCTGCGGGCGGCGTGCCGGTAGAGCAGGCTGAAGCAGCCGAAGACGGCAAGGAAGCCGAGGCCGTAGACGACGAACATGCGGCCGACGTCGTCCCGGCTGCGGAACATCTCGTTGCGTCGCTCGGGGTGCAGCCCGAGCACCACGTCGACGAGGCTGGTGGTCATGAACTTGAGCGGGTAGACGTAGAACAGGACCACGAAGAGCAGGATCGAGTTGAGCGCGACGGTGGCGCGGTCGGCGAGCTGATAGCGGCGGAAGTAGGCGTGGTGCGTCGACCAGATGAGGGCGAGGGCGACGAAGCTCATGCCGAAGCCGAGGAAGCCCCAGAGCGTGCGCTCGAGCTCGGGATAGCTGTGCGGCACCTCGAGCGCGACCACCAGCAGGGTGGCGGAGAAGGCGAACACCGCGTCGCTGAAGAACTCGATCCGCGTTGCCGGCGGCAGGTGCGTGTGGGTGCCGCGCGCCGGCACCGGCGTCACCGCTTCGGGGCGATGCGAGCCGGTGGCGCGTTGCTTGCGATCGGACATCGACACCTCCGCTGAGTGGCGCGCAGCTTAGCGGCTTTGATCGCGACGGCGGAAGCGCGGCGGTGAAATCGCCGCGCCTGGCCCGCCGTTTGCGGCGCTCGGCGGCGCGTCGCCATCTGGATATCGACACGCGGCGCGGCCGGCGAGGAGGTGCGAGCGTTGGATTCGGCCCGCGACCACGCGCAGACGGTGCTCGACTATCGGCTGCAGCTGGGCGAGATCAGCTTCTCAGTGGGCGGCCTCGCCGCTGCCGTCGTCACCCTGCTCGTCGTGTGGCTGCTGTCGCGCTCGATGCAGCGCGCCTTCGTCCGCCACGCCGGGGAGCGGCAGCCGCGCAGCCGCGCCGCGATCTACACGCTGTCGCGGCTCGCCAAGTACGTGCTCTACGTCGTCGGGTTGCTGCTGGCGCTGAGCTTCCTCGGCATCCCCACCAGCCGCTTCGCCGTCCTCGCCGGCGCGCTCGGCGTCGGCCTCGGCTTCGGGCTGCAGGCGATCTTCAGCAACTTCGTCTCCGGCATCATCCTGCTCTTCGAGCGCAGCCTGCGCGTGGGCGACTTCGTCGAGCTCGAGTCGGGGCTGCGCGGCGAGGTGCGCGACATCAACATCCGCTCGACGCTGATCTCGACCAACGACAACATCGACATCCTGGTGCCCAACTCGGAGTTCGTCTCCGGCCGCGTCGTCAACTGGACGCACGGCGACGGCTCGCGGCGGATTCGGGTGCCGTTCGGCGTCGCCTACGGATCCGACAAGGAGCTGGTGAAGAAGGCGGCCGTCGAGGCAGCGGCGTCGGTCCCGTTCACCCTCGCCCTCGAAGGTGCGCGCCGGCCGCAGGTCTGGCTCGTCGGCTTCGGCGACAGCAGCCTGCAGTTCGAGCTGGTCGTGTGGCTGACGCCGGAAGCGACGAAGCGACCGGGCGCGGTCCAGGCCGGCTACATGTGGGCGCTGGAGACGGCGCTCGGCAAGTACGGGCTCGAGGTCCCCTTCCCGCAGCGCGACCTCCACGTCCGCTCGTTGTTCGGCGCGCAGGGGGAGGCGGGCCTGGCACTGCTGCGCGACGCCGAGGCGCAGCCGCCGGCCGCACCCACCGCCGACCTTGCCGACCACGAGCGGGCGCAGCTGGCGGGCAACGACGCCCTCGAAGACGTCGAGCAGGCAGCGCGGGAGGAGGCGGCACGGCGAGCGGCCGACGAGGCGGCGGAGGCCGGCGACGAGCCGCCA
>DATNCU010000720.1:0-3118 GCA_035607145.1 Thermoanaerobaculia bacterium | reverse complement strand
GCGCTGGCGTGCCTGGCGCGCTTCGGCGAACGACTGCGCGAGCTGCCGCGCGCCAACGTGCGCGCGGTGGGCACCAACACGCTGCGCAAGGCCCGCGGCTCGCGCGCCTTCCTCGAGAAGGCGAAGGCGGCGCTCGGCCATCCGGTGGAGGTGATCTCGGGGCAGGAGGAGGCGCGCCTGGTCTACCAAGGCGTCGCCAACGACCTCGGTCCCGGCGACGAGCGCCGGCTGGTGGTCGACATCGGCGGCGGCAGCACCGAGTGCATCCTCGGCCGCGGCACCGTAGCCGAGCGCATGGAGAGCCTTTACGTCGGCTGCGTCGGCATGACGCTTTCGCACTTCCCCGACGGCAAGCTGCGCCGCGACTCGCTGCGCCGCGCGGTGATGGCGACTCGCGTCGAGCTCGAGGGGCTGCAGGGGGAGCTGCGCGGCGCCGGGTGGGAAGTGTGCGCCGGCTCGTCGGGGACGGTGCGCGCCATCGCCGCCGTGGTGCGGCGCAACGGCTGGTCGGCGGACGGCATCACGCTGCCGTCGTTGCGCAAGCTGCGGAAGGCGATGCTCGCCGCCGGCGACGTGCGGTCGCTGAAGTTGTCCGGGCTGTCGCGCGAGCGCGCGGCGGTGCTGCCCGGCGGGCTGGCGATCCTGTGGGCAGTCTTCCGCGCCTTCGGCGTCGAGCGCATGGTGCCCTCGCGCGGCTCGCTGCGCGAAGGCGTGCTCGTCGACCTCCTCGGTCGCCTCGGCAAGCGCGACGTACGCCCGAGAACGATCGCGCGCCTCCAGGACCAGTACCGCGTCGACCGCGCGCAGGCGGAGCGCGTCGAGGCCACGGCGCTGGGATTGCTCGCGCAGGTCGAAGCGGCGTGGGGGCTCGCGGGCGGGGAAGCGCGCGACTACCTGGGGTGGGCCGCACGCGTGCACGAGATTGGTCTTGCGGTGGCCCACGGCGGCCACCACAAGCACGGCGGCTACCTCGTCGGCAACTCCGAGCTCGCCGGCTTCTCGCTACAGGAGCAGCAGGTGCTCGCGCTGCTCGTGCGGGCCCACCGCCGCAAGTGGCCGAAGGCCGCCTTCGAGGAGCTGCCGCCCGAGCGCCAGGCGCAGGCTGCAGCGCTGGCGGTGCTGCTGCGCGTGGCGACGCTGCTCCACCGCGGCCGCGGCAACCGCTCGCTGCCCACCGTCGTCGCTGCGGCCGGCGAGCGCTCGCTCCGCTTGCGGTTCCCGCGCGGCTGGCTCCGTGCCCACCCCCTCACCCGCGCCGACCTCGAGCAGGAAGCGACGTGGCTCGCTGGGGCCGGCTGGGAGCTGCGCTGGGAGTGAAGCGGGCTGCCGATCAGCCCGCCGCGCGGTGCCAGCCTTGCCAGTAGCCGAGGATCCGCTCCGCGAACGCGCGCGGCTTCTCGGCCCAGATGCGTTCGCCGGCGTCGCGGGCGCGCTGGCGGAGGCGGCGCTGGCGGCGGGCGATGGCGCGTTCGAGGCGCGCGGTGAGCAGCGGCGGGTCGCCGCCGGCTTCCCTGAGCGCCGATTGCAGCACGGTGAGGTCGTGCTCCTCGCCGAGGACCTGCGACAGCTCATGCACCTCGGTGGCGAGGGTGCCGAGCGGCCCAGGCCAGGCGGGCTCGAAGAGGCGCACGGCGTACCAGAGGTCCTTGGCCGACTTGCGCCAGGCGTGGTAGTCGACGGCGTCGTCGCTCGCCGCCGCCTCCTCCATGCGGCGCTTGCCGCGGCGGTAGATGCGGGCCAGCGACGCGGCCACGGTGTCCGGCGTGGCGAGACGCACGGCGGGTAGCCCAGCCACGGCGGCCTCGAAGGCCTCCGCCACCTGTTTGCGCACCGCCGCAGTGACCTTGGCGTCGGCCGCGTCGCGGTGCGCGCGCAGCACGCGCTCGGCGGCCTCGCGCTCGGTGCGCAGCAGACGCTGGTGCTTGCGCAGCTCTGCCAGCGCCTCGACCGTCACCTCGGCATCGCGGATAGTCGAGACGCTCTGCGCCGCGTCGCGGAAACGCGCCCGCGCGGCCCGCTCGAGCGCCGGCCCGAGAGCGCCGCGCAGCAGCCGCAGCGCCGCGCGCGCTTCCTTGCTGCGCTTGCGCGCCTCGTGGACGGCCTCGGGCGGCTTCTTGGCATCGACCAGATGCTCGGCGGCTGCGGCGCCCTGCTCCGCCGCTACCCGCCGCAGACCGGCGGCAAGGCTCTCGCGCGGTCGTAGTTGAAAAGCCATGAGTCGTCCGGCGGGCAAAGACGCTAGCACCGGGACCGCCCGCCGTCCGAGCGCGAGGCGCGGCGCCGCCCCCGGTCACCGCCCTGTCACCACGGGGTGACCGTGCGGTGACTTCGCGGCGATATCACCCGTGCGTGGAAGCAGCTTCGGCGCCACCAGCCAGAGCAGCTCGCCGCGCCCGCCGGCGAGCGCGCCCCAGCCCTGGATGTCGAGGCCGATGGCGGCCACGGCGCCGGTGGAGAGCTTCAGGCTGCCGCCGTCGATGAGCCGCGAGGCGGTCTCCGACCAGGTGGGCTCGTGACCGACGGCGAGGGCCACGTCCACCGACCCCGGCAGCTCGCGCAGGCAGGCGAGCACCCCGGCCGGGGTAGTCTCATAGAAGGGGCGCTCCTGCCGGGGCCCCTCCCAGCCGGCCGCGGCGGCCACCCGTTCCAGGGTGTCGCGGGCGCGGAGGGCGGGGGAGGTCAGCAGGGCGTCGGGCACGACGCCGGCAGCGGCGAGGAAGCGTCCCATCCGCGCTGCCGCATCCTCTCCATCGGGCGAAAGGGGCCGCGCGGCGTCGTCGTCGACCGGATCGCGCACCGCCTTGGCATGACGTAGGAGAAGCAGGACCTTCATCGCCGAGCAGTCTATGGCAGAGCCGCTGGTCGAAGAGCCGCCCACGATCGCCGTCGAAGCGCCGGCCGAGCCGAGCCTCGCGCCGGCGAAGAAGGGCAAGCGCAAGCGCGCGAGCCCACCGCGGCCCAACCTCAGCCACCCGAGCTACTACCTCAACCGCGAGCTGTCGTGGCTCGAGTTCGACCGCCGCGTGCTCGCCGAGGCGCAGGACCCGAGCCTGCCGCTGCTCGAGCGCGTGCGCTTCCTCTCCATCTTCGCCAGCAACCTCGACGAGTTCTTCATGGT
>DATNCU010000676.1:0-5602 GCA_035607145.1 Thermoanaerobaculia bacterium | reverse complement strand
TTGCCGGCGTAGCGCGGGCGGTAGCGCTCGACGTCGTAGAGCGCCGGCACGTTCACCTGCCGGCTGCCGTGCTCGCGCTCGGGGAGGTCGACGTGGCTGTAGCGGCCGTCGCGGACCGCCACCATCCTTCCCGTGATGCCGTCGCCGATGAGGTCGAGGGCGACGTTGGCGAAGGTCGTGGCGACGGTCTGGTCGAGCGCGTCGGGGTTGCCGCTGCGGAGGTCGTAGGTGAGGTCGCTGTGCATGGTGTCCTGGCCGGTGCGGCGCTTGAGCTCCGCCGCCAGGGCTTCGCCGATGTCGAGGCGGTGGCGGCGGCCGTCGGCGTCGCGCGCCACTTCGCGGCTCTCGTCGCGGCCTTCCCAAGTCGCACCTTCCGCGGCGATGACGAAGGCGTAGCGGCTCGGGTTGTTTTCCTTGTCGCTGAGCATCAGCTGCGCCAGGCGGCCGATGTCGAAGGCGTGCTCGGGGATGACGCAACGGCCCGAGGTCACGTATCCCGTGTGCAGCGCGGTGAAGCCCGAATCCCTGCCGAAGATCCTGAAGACGCCGATGCGCTCGTGCGAGCCCAGCGTCGTACGTTGCCGCGTCACCAGGTCCTTGGCGCGGGTGATGGCGGTCGAGAAACCGAGGCAGTACTCGGTGCCGGCGACGTCGTTGTCCATGGTCTTGGGGATGGCGATGAGCGGCACGCCTTCGCGGGCGAGGCGCGAGGTGGCGCCGAGGGTGCCGTCGCCGCCGATGACGATGAGGCAGTCGATGCCGAGCTTCTCCAAGTTCTCGAGCACGATCGGCACCAAATCGAACCGCCCGTCCTCGCGGCGGTAACGCTCGAGCTCGCCCACCTCGCCCGCCGCACCGAGCAGGTGGCGCGGCAGGCGGTCTTCGCGCACGCGCTGCGGGTCGAGGCGTGAGGTGTGGAGGACAGTGCCGCCGGTGCGGTCGATGGTGCGGGTGTTCTCGCGCGTGAGGCGGCGCGCGTACTCGTCGTCGTCGGCGCCCGGGCGGCCGTGGGTGAGGCCTTCCCAACCCTTGCGGATGCCGACCACCTCCCAGCCCGCCTCGCGGCTGCGGTAGACGACCGACTTGATGACCGAGTTGAGGCCCGGCACGTCGCCGCCGCCGGTGAGGATGCCGATGCGCCGCGTCTTCATGGCCCAACGATGCCACACGCTCGCCAGGCGGCTCGCCAGCCATTGGTCCAGGTGAGCCGAGGCGGCATGCCGGGCGCACGTTCTCGCTTGACAAATCGGACCGGCGTTGTCCAGAATCGACTTCGCTCAATTGAGACGACGTCTCAACACGCGCCGCCCCACCGATGCTCCAGGAACGCGAACAGTTTGCCGGCTACCTGCGCGGCCAAGGGCTGCGGCTGACCGGCGAGCGGCTGGCCCTGTTCGAAGAGATCTACCGCCAGCACGGCCACCTCGACGCCGACGCGTTGCTCGCCGCGGTGCGCGAGCGCGGCCATCGCGTCTCGCGCGCCACCGTCTACCGCACGCTCGACCTGCTGGTGCGCTCGGGGCTCGTCCGCAAGCAGCGGGTGGGCGCGCGCGGCCAGCTCTTCGAGCACGTCCACCCCGGGCAGCAGCACGACCACCTCGTGTGCTCCGCCTGCGGTCGCGTCGTCGAGTTCGTGAGCCCCGGCATCACCGCGCTGCAGGCCGAGATCTGCCGCGCTCACGGTTTCTCACCCGCCCACCACCAGCTGCAGATCACCGGCTTGTGCAACGCCTGCCGCGACGAAGCGGCGGCGCAGGCGCACGCCTGAACCGCGGGTCGCCGAGTAGCGTGGTGCTGGCAGCTCATCGAATGAAGCGTCTCCTGGTCGTCCTCCTGCTCGCCGCGGCGGTGCCGCTCGTCGCGGCTCCGGCCTTCGCCGGCGGCGATCCCAGCGCGCTCCTCCAGCTCGTCGACTACGTCGGCGTCGACTACGCGGGGGCGGTGTCCGCGGGCAAGGTGGCCGACGCGGGCGAGTACGCCGAGATGCAGGAGTTCGCCACGCGCATCGTCGCCGGCGTCGCGACGCTCGACGAGGGCCCGGCGAGGCCGGCGCTGCTCGGCGACGCCAGGGCGCTCGCCGGGCTCGTCGCGGCGAAGGCGCCGCCGAGCGAGGTCGCCGAGCTCACGCGGCGGATGCGCGACGGGCTCATGCGCGCCTATCCGGTGGCGGTGACGCCGCGGCGCTCTCCCGATCTCGCGCGGGGCAGGGTGCTCTACCAGCAGAGCTGCGCGTCTTGCCACGGCGTTGCCGGACACGCCGACGGTCCCGCGGCCGCGGCCTTGGATCCTCCTCCCATCGACTTTCACGACCTGGCGCGGGCGCGGCAGCGCAGCCTCTACGGTCTCTACAACACGATCACTCTCGGCGTCGCCGGCACCGGCATGGCGAGCTTCTCCCACCTGCCCGACGACGACCGCTGGGCGCTGGCCTTCCACGTCGGCTCGCTGTTTGCCGACGAGGCGATGGTGGCCGCCGGAGCGAAAGCGTGGAACGAAGAGGAGCCGCCGTCGCTTCGCGAAGCGGTGACGATCGCGCCCGCCGAGCTCGCGGCGCAGCGGCCGGAAGGACTCGCGCTCACCGCGTGGGTGCGGCGCAATCCCGCGGCCCTGTTCGCGGGCGCGCCCGACCCGTTCGCCACCGCGCTCTCGAAGCTCGAGGAGAGCACTGCAGCCTACGGAGCCGGGGACCGTGCGGGCGCGCAAGCGCTGGCGGTCTCCGCCTACCTCGATGGTTTCGAGCTGGCCGAGGCAGGCCTGAGCACCATCGCCCCCGGGCTGGTGCGGACGGTGGAAGATTCGATGCTCGCCTACCGCCGTTCGCTCGCGGCCGGCGCGCCGGTCGACGAGATCGCGCGGCGCTCCGGCGAGCTGCGCGGGCTGCTGCTGCGGGCGCAGGGCGTCGTGCAGGAGCGCTCCCTCGGCGGCGGCGTGGCATTCGCGAGCTCGCTCGTCATCCTCTTGCGCGAGGGGCTGGAGGCGATCCTCATCCTGGCCGCGATCGTCGCCTTCCTCGTCCGCAGCGGTCGCCGCGAAGCGCTCGTCTACGTCCACTACGGGTGGATCGCCGCGCTCGTCGCCGGCGCGGCTACGTGGGCCGCCGCCACCTGGGTCATCGACATCAGCGGCGCGGCGCGCGAGGTAACCGAGGGCGCCACCGCGCTGCTCGCCGCGGCGATCCTCTTCTACGTCGGCTTCTGGATGCACCAGGCGACCAACGCGCGGCGCTGGACGCGGCTGATGGAAGACCAGATGCGGCGCGCCCTCGACGGGCCGACCCTCTTCGGTCTGTCCCTGATCAGCTTCCTCGCGGTGTATCGCGAGGTCTTCGAGACCGTCCTCTTCTACCAGGCGCTGTGGCCGCAGGTGCGAGCGGGCGCGCAGGGCGCGCTGCTCGGCGGCGCGCTGGCGGCGGCGGTGGTGCTCGGGGCGGCGACCTGGTGCCTGTTCGCGCTGGGCGTGAAGCTGCCCCTGCGGCAGTTCTTCGCGGCGAGCGGCGTCGTGATGTTCGCGCTGGCGGTGATCCTCGCCGGCAAGGGGATGGTCGCCCTGCAGGAGGCGGGAAGGATCCCGATCAGCCCGATCGACTTCCCGCGCGTCGAGCTGCTCGGCCTCTACCCGACGCTGCAGAGCGTGCTCGCACAGGTCGCGGTGACGCTCGCGGCGCTGAGCGTGGTGTGGTGGAACCGGCGCGAGCGACCAAGTGCGCAGCCGGTGCCGCCGGCGCAGGAAGCACACTAGAATCGTCGCCTCCGTTCCGCGAGGCACCTGCGTGGCTGACGAACCGACCGGCGCGCCGCTGGCCGACTTCCTGCGCGATCTCGCCATCGCGTGGAAGGGGATGCTCGCCTATCCGCCCGGCCACCCGTCGCGCCGCGACTCGTTTGCGAAAGCGCACGCGCGGCTGATCGACGTGCTCGCCACGGTGTCGCCGATCGTCCTCGGCGTCAGCCGCGACGGGCTCATCCACGGCCAGGCGAAGATCGCCACGACGGGATCGCAGCGCCTCGCCGAGGCCCTGCACCGCCAGCGCGTGGCGCTGCTGGTGATCGACGCCGCGGTGCAGGCGGCCGAGCTCGAGACCTTCCTCGGCTCGCTGGTGCTCGACCGCCAGGGCGAGCAGGAGCCGCTGTGGGAGCGCCTCACCGCGGCGGGCGTGCGCGGCATCGTCGTCGAGCCCATCGACTACCAGGCCGTGGTGATGACCGCCGAGAGCGCGGCGGACGCGCAACAGGCGGGCTCGATCTGGGAGACGGTGACGCGCGAGCTGCTCGCCGGGCGGCAGCTCTCGCCGCACCAGCGCGAGCAGGCGCTCGCGGCGTCGGCTTCGGCCGTGGACCTCGCGCAGTGGATCGAGAACCTGCTGCGGCAGAGTGGCACGGCGCGCGGCGGCGGCGGCGGCATAGGCACGGTGCGCGGCGGCGCCGGTGGCGCCGGTGGCGCCGGAGGTGGCTCCGGCGGCGGCGGAGCGGGCAGCGGCGCGGGCGCTGGCAGCGGTACCGGCGGCGGCGGTGGCGCGGGAGCCGGCGGCGCCGGCCTGGGCGGCGTCGGTGCGGTTGGTGACGCGGAAGCCACCGCCGCCGGCCCTGCCGACGGTGCCGCGCTGGTCGCCACGCTCGGCGAGGCCATCTCGACGCGCTTGGGTGAAGTGCGCGGCCCGGCACGCCACACCGCTACGCGCGAGGTGCTCGACCTCACGAGCCGGCTGCCGCCGCGGCTGCGCCAGACGCTGCTGCAAGCCTCGCTGCGCCCGCTCGCCGTCGACGAGGACGCCGCCGAGTCGCTGCGCGCGGTGGCCGCCGCGCAGCCGCCCGCGGGCGTGCTGTCGACGCTGCGCCAGCTCCACACCGACCGCCAGAAGCTCTCGGCGAGCGCGCTACGGCTGGCTCGCGAGCTCACTGCCGCGGCGCACGCGGCGCGCGAGGCGGCGGCGCCCGCCGACGCCGCCGCGGTGGAAGCCATCCGCACCCTCTTCGCCAACCGCGACGTCGACCAGGTCGGCCAGCCGGCACCGGTCGCCGACGACCCCCGCGCCGTCGTCGCATTGCCGCGCCCGCGCGCGCTCGAGCCCGGCGAGGTGCCCGACCTCGGCCCGCGGCGCGACACCCTCGCCGACGATTCGCTCGCCCGCCAGCTCACTGCGACGCTGCTCGAGCTGATCGCCACGCGGCCGCCGATGGAGCCGCCGGAAGAGCCGACGCTCTGGCGCCTGGAAGACCTCTACCGCGGCTTCCTGCTCGCCGGCCACATCCACCAGGCCACCGGCATCGTCGAGGCGCTGCGCGACCAGCTGCAGCAGGCGCGCGACGCCGGGGTCTCCGACGCCGAGCTGCGCCGCTGCGTCGAGCGGCTCGCCAACCGCGAGGCCATCGCGGCGCTGCTCGCCGCGCTGCCGCAGCTGCCCTCGCCCGCCGACGCGCGCGGGCTCGTCGACGTGCTGGGCCCCGTGGCGGTGCGTCACCTCGTCGCCGCGCTGCCGGAGGAGACCGACCGCTCGCGCCGCCACCAGCTGCTCGACCTGCTCACCTCGCTCGGCCCTGCGGTGGTGCCGCACGCCACGCTGCTGCTCTCCGACGCGCGGTGGTTCGTGGTGCGCAACATGGTG
>DATNCU010000666.1:0-5006 GCA_035607145.1 Thermoanaerobaculia bacterium | reverse complement strand
GACCATGACCGTTGTCGATACCCGCCAGCGCCTCGATCAGCTCGCCACGCAGATCACCACCCTCCGGGGGTACCTTTGAGGAAGCCGATCTAGACGAGAAGCTCGCCGAGATCGACGCTTCCATCCAGGCTCCCGGCTTCTGGGAGGACCCCGAGAAGAGCAAGCCGGTGCTGCAACGCCGGCGGCAGCTGGAGCGCCGGCAGCAGGCGCTGCGGCGGTTGCTCGCCGACGGTGAGGAGCTGCAGACCTGGAGCGAGCTGCTCGGCGAGAGCGAGGACGGTCACCAGGACGCGGCAACCTTCGCCGACCGCGTGCAGCACGAGATCGAGCAGCTCGAGCTGCAATTGAAGTTGTCCGGCGAGCACGACGACAAGCCGGCGCTGATGTTGGTGCACTCGGGCGCCGGCGGCACCGACTCGCAGGACTGGGCCGACATGCTGCTGCGCATGTACCTGCGCTGGGCGGAGAAGAACGGCTACGAGTTGGAGCTGCTCGACCGCCAGGACGGCGAGGAGGCGGGGATCAAGAGCGCCACCCTGGCGGTGCGCGGCGACTACGCCTACGGCTACCTGAAGGGCGAGATGGGCGTGCACCGCCTGGTGCGCATCAGCCCCTTCGACGCCAACGCGCGGCGGCAGACCTCCTTCGCCTCGGTCGACGTCTACCCCGAGATCGACGACGAGATCGACATCGAGATCGAGGACAAGGACCTGCGCGTCGACACCTTCCGTTCCTCGGGCGCCGGCGGCCAGCACGTCAACAAGACCGAGTCCGCCATTCGCATCACCCACCTTCCTTCCGGCATCGTCGTCTCCTGCCAGAACGAGCGCAGCCAGCACAAGAACCGCTCGACGGCGATGAAGGTGCTCAAGGCGCGCCTCTACGACCTCGAGCTCAAGAAGCGTGAGGAGGTCAACGCCAAGCGCGAGGGCGAGAAGAAGGACATCGCCTGGGGCAGCCAGATCCGCAGCTACGTGTTGCACCCGTACCGCATGGTCAAGGACCACCGCACCGGTGTGGAGGTCGGTGACGCCGACCGCGTCCTCGACGGCGACCTCGCCCCGTTTATCGAGGGCTACCTGCGCGGCGAGATGGACAAGGGCGTCCGCGATTTGGCGGTTTAGGCTCGACGAGCTGACGCAGCACGGCTGCTAGGCTCGCCGCTCATGCTTCGTCTCGATTACGTTTCGCCGCTGCCGCCGGCGCGGACGGGGATCGCGGACTACAGCGCCGATTTGTTGCCGCATCTCGGCGCGCTCTGCGACGTACGGTTGGTGGCGTTGCCGGGGCAGCCGGTGTCGCCGCTGCTGGCGGCGCGGTTTCCGATGGCGACGCCGGCCGACCTTGGCGGGCTTACACCCGACGGCGAGTCTCGGCTGTCTCTGTATCAGATGGGGAACAACCATCTCCACGAGCCGGTGTGGGAGGCGGCGCTGCGCGTACCTGGGGTGCTCGTGCTGCACGACCTGGTGCTGCATCACTTCCTGCTCGGACGCACGCTCGGGCGCGCGCCGGGCGATTTCGAGGGCTACCGCGCTCAGCTCGCGGCCGATCACGGTTGGGTGGGCGGATGGGCGGCGGCGCCGGCGCGGTGGGGGTTCGTCGACACGGTGGTGCAGTTCGCACTGCCGGCGCGGCGCAGTTTGCTGCGCGTGCAGCGCGGCGTGCTGGTGCACAGCGCGTGGGCGGTGGACGAGCTGCACGCCGAGGATCCGGAGCTGCGCGTGCGGCAGGTGCCGATGGCCGTGCCGCTGCCGCCCGTCGCGGACGCCGCTGCCGGCGCAAACGTGCGGAGCCGGCTGGGTATCCCCGGATGGGCGCCGGTGCTGGGCTCGTTCGGCTTCCAGACGCCGATGAAGCGCACCCACGTGGCGGTTCGTGCGCTGGCACGGCCGGAGCTTGCGGCAGCGCACTTGCTGGTCGCCGGCGAGGTGTCGCCGCACGTCGACCTGGTTGGGTTGGCGCGGCAGCTGGGCGTAGCGGACCGGGTGCACCTGCTGGGCTACGTCGGTTTCTCCGAGCTGCAGGCGGCGATCGCGGCGAGCGACCTCTGCCTCAACCTGCGTTACCCGACGGCTGGTGAAACGTCGGCGTCGCTGTTGCGCATCCTCGCCGTAGGGCGACCGACCATCGTCAACGAGTACGCGCAGTTCCGCGACCTGCCGGACGCGGCGGTGGTGAAGGTGCCGCTCGCCGAAACCGCCGATCTCGATGGCGAGGCGGCGGCGATGGCGGCGCGGTTGGCCGATCTGCTGGCGGCTCCCGAGGCGCTCGCGCGCTTGGGCGAGGCGGCGCGAGCGCACGTGGCGCGCGAGCACGACCCGGCGCGCGCGGCGGCGGCGATCGTCGCGGCCTGTGAAGAACTGGCCGAGGCCGAGCCGCCGGGGCCGGCACCGGCGCGCGAGCGATTGCCGCGGGCGCCGTTCTGGGAGCCGCTCTCGGCGGAGCTGGCGGTCGAGTCGCTCGCCGACTGGTCGCCCGGCGAGCGCCGAACGTTGCGCGTTCAGCTACGCAACACTGGCGAGGCGCGCTGGCTCGCCGCGCACCGTGGCCTCGGCGGCACCGTGCTGCGCGTCGTGCTGCGCGGCGACGAGGACCGCGTCGTCGAGGAGCTGCCGTGGATCGAGATGCCGCGCGACGTCGATCCCGGCGAGGAGCACACCTTCGAGGTGCCGCTGCGCCGGCCGCTGGGCGCGGCCCGGCTGCAGGTGGCGCCCTGTCTGCTCGAGCTGGGCGACGCGTGGCAATTCGGCGGGCCTCGCTTCGAGGGAGAGGTGTAGGTGGGGGAGCGGTCGGCGCCGGAGAGCGCCGCACCCGCCGCGGTGGAGCGGCTGCCGCGGGTGCCGCTGGCTGCGCTGGCGCTGGGCGTCGCGTTGCTCGCGGTTCTGGCGATCGTGCCGCGGCCGGCGCTCGACTTCGAGAGCGCTGTGTCGGTCCTCGCGGCGCAGAGCCTGGCGGGTGACGGCGATCGGCTCTGGGGACGCACCGACGATCAACGCGCGCAGGAACTCGTGGCGCGCGACCCCCTCGCCACCGGGGGCGCGTTCCCCGGCGTCGACTCACCGGCGGCTACGCCAGACGAGCCGTTCGGGCCGCCGCTGCTCTACGCGCTGTTCATGGCTCCGTGGGCGGCCCTCGCCGGCGCGCGCGGCGCCCTGCTCGCGCAGGCGGTGCTGTTTGCCGCCGCCGCGATCTACGCCTCCTCCACGCTGAGGCGCCACATCGGACGCGGCGCCGCCTGGCTGCCGTTGGTGCTGCTGTTCGCCGGCGCGTCCGGTGCCTACCTGTTGCGGCTCTGGCCGGAGACGCTGCTCGCGTCGTTGTTGCTGTTCGCCTTCGCGCTCGCTCGCAACGCGCATCCCGCCCTGCCGCCGGTGTTCACCGCAGGCCTTCCCGACATGTACCCCGAGGAGCCCGCCGTACGCGGCGGCCGCTTCGCGCCGCGTTGGGCCGCCGTCGGCGCGCTGCTCGGCGCGGTGGCGAGCGCGGCGCCGTGGACGCTGCCGCTGTTGTGGCCGGCTGCCGCCACGGTGCCGGCATCGCGCCGCCGCGCTGGCACGATCTGGATCCTCGCCGGCGCCGCCGTGGCGCTGGTGGTGCTTGCCGTGGTGGGCGCCGCCACCGCCGGCGCGGCACCGTCGCCGCGTGGCCTCCTCGCCGGCCTCGGCTGGAAGCTGCCGCCTGCCATCCACCCGCGGGCGATCGGTTGGGACGTCGTCTACGCGCTGGCCGGCCGGCACCTCGGGCTGCTCTTCTACTTCGCATCGATCCTGCTTTTCGTAGCGCTCGGTGGTCGTGGCGACGGCCGCGGCGCCGCATGGGGCGGCGCGCTGTTGTCGCTCGGGCTGCTGATGCTCCTGCGCCCCTTCGACCTTTCGGCGTCACCGCTCGCGCTCGGCCTGCGCGCCGCGGTGCCGCTGGCGGCGGTGCTCTGCCTCGCCGTCGCGCGGCCGCCGTCGAAGTGGGCGCTCGTCGTCACCTTCGCTTGGGCGGCGGTTTGGCTGTGGCCACTCTGGAAGTCGCCGCGCCACCCGTTCTCGCCCAGCGGCGAGCTGCGCTACGCGGCGCCGTACCTGGCTCCGTGGGCACCGCTCGAGACGACGCAGCCCGAGCTGCGCTTCGGCTCGCGCGTGCGCTTCGGCCGCGGCCGCCTGACGATGCTCGGCGGCGAGGCGCTGCCGGGCGGCTCGGTGGCCGCCGTGCCCACCGGCGAGTGGGTGGAGCTGCTTGCCGCCACCCCCGGCTCGACGCCCGGCTTTTGGGTCGACGGCGGCGAGCAGGTCGGCAATGAGCTCCCGGTACGCGGCGGCGAGGTGAGCGAGACGATCTTCCGCCCCGACGGCGGTATCTCGTTCCTGGTGCGGCCGCGCCGCACGCTGGCGCGCCACTCGGTGCCCGGCGACGATCGGCTGTGGAGCTTCTACCACGTCTCCGTGCGCCTGCCCGGTCCGCCCGGCAAGCGCTTCACCATTCGCATGCGGCCGGGGTGAGCGGACGATGAGCGAGCGCGACACTCGGGAAAAGACAGGAGGCAGTTGGATCGTCGAGGTGCGCAACCGCCTCGCCTCGCCGCCGCCGCAGCGGCTCTCCGTCGCGCGCGTCGGCGAGTCGGCGCGCCGCGCCGCCGTGCTGGTGCCGCTCTATGTCGACGCCGGAGGTCTGTGGGTGCTGCTCACCCGCCGTGCCGAGGACCTGCCGTACCACCGCGGGCAGATCGCCTTCCCCGGCGGCAGCCTCGAGGGGGGCGAGGACCCGTGGGCGGCGGCCCTGCGCGAGAGCGAGGAGGAGATCGGCCTCGACCCCAAGAAGGTGCTGCCGCTGGGCACGCTCGACGAGCTGGCGACGCCCACCGGCTTCACCATGCAGCCGTGCGTCGGCGCGGTGCCCTATCCGGTGGATACTCGCGTCGCGGTGCGCGAGGTGGCCGAAGTGTTCGCACTGCCGCTCTCCGCCGTCGCCAACCCGCAGCTCGTCGAGCGCCGCACGGTGCTCGTCGACGGGGTCGC
>DATNCU010000665.1:0-7551 GCA_035607145.1 Thermoanaerobaculia bacterium | reverse complement strand
TGGCGGGATCCTTCTTCATCATCTCGATGCCCTGGAACCAGCCGTTGACGAAGTTACGCACGGTTTCCGGGGCGCGGTCGATCAGGTCCTGCCGCGCGATGAGCGTGTCGGCGATGATGTTCGACGCGGCCACGGTCGAGATGAGCACGTGTGCTTCGTCGCCGCGCGCCGTCACCGCGCCGGAGAGATCGGGCTCCCACGTCACGGCCGCATCGACCTGACGCGCTTTGAACATCGCCGCAGCAGCCGGCGCGTCCTGCGTGAAGATGATGTTCTTCTCGAGCGCCGACCGCTGCTCGGGCGACAGCCCCGACTGCGACACCAGGTAGAGCAGCAGGAAATGCGACGGCGTGAACTGCGTGCAGGCGATGCGCTTGCCGGCGAGGTCCTCGACCGACTGGATCGACGACAGCGAGACGATGCCGTCGCCGCCGCGCGACCAGTCCTGCATGATCACCGACTTCGCCTTCTGGTTCTGCTCGCTGAGGATCGACGCCTCGCGCGCCCAGTTGTCGACGGTGTCCCACATGATGTCGACGTCGCCGTTGCGGAAGGCGGCGAGCTTGGCGGCGGGGTCCTCGAGCAGCACGAACTTCACGTCGAGCCCGTACTTCTGCTTGTACTGCGACTGCGCGTTGGGCTCCATGCCGTGGTTGTAGACGATGCCCGGCGCGTGGCCCGCCCAGGTGTTGATGCCGACGACCAGCGTGCGGTTGAGCGTGCTGCTGCTCCCCAGCGCCGCGCTGCTGACGCCGGTCGAGCCGACGTCGCGGCCGGGGTCGCCGGGGGCGTTCTTGAGCGCGTCGAAGTCGTTGGCCGACACCTGCTCGGTGGCGGCCTCCTTCTTCTCCGCCCCCGCCCACTTGCGGATGGTGCCGCCCTTGTAATGCCACACGGCGTAGCCGATCACCCCCAGGATGACGAGGGTGATGAAGACCTTGGCGAACGGAGTGAGCCTCATTTCAGTTCTCCCTCAGATGCCATCGTCCAGATGGCTACATCGTCTTCTGGCCGGCGGCGGCCTGCTGGGCCGCCTTCTTGGCCTTGAGCTCGGCGAGCTGCTGCTTGGCCTGCACGTCGCCGGCCTGGGTGCGCAGCGCCGCGAGGCGCGAGTCCAGCGACGACTCGGAGAGCTCCTTGCCGAGGTTGGCTTCGGCGATGGTGGTCTTGATGTGCTCGCGCACGTTGTCGAGCGCTTTGACCTCGGCGTCCACCGACAGACCGTCGAGCTGCTCCTGGATGCGGATGCGGGCCTGCGCCGACTGCATGCGGGCGAGCATCGTCTCGCGCTCGGACTTGAGCTTCTTGATCTCGCTCTGCACGCCGATCAGCGACGCCTTCGCGGAGTCGGCGTCGCTCTTCGCCGTCTCGGCGTCGCCGCGCAGCTCGCCGAGGTCGGTGGTGAGCTGGTTCTTCTTCTGGATGAGGATGACGGCGAGGTCGTCCTGGTTGGTCTCCACCGCGACGTTGAGCTCGGCCTCGGTCTGCGCCAGCTCGGCCGTCGCCCGCTTGACCCGCTCGTCGATGTCCTCTCGGCGGCGGATGATCGCCGCGGTGGCGTTCTTGAGCTGGGCGTACTTGGCGACCATCGAGTTGATGGCGTTCTCGTAGGCGATCTCCGGGTGCTGCTTCTCGACGTCGGAGATCCAGATCGAGAGGAAACCGCGCCAGAGGTTGGCGAGGCGGGAAAAGATGCCGTTGGCCATGGCGGGCTCCTACTACTGGTTAGGCGGCTGCGAGGGATCGATCAGCTTCGGCGAGTCGCGCACCACGCGCGCCACCGCCTCCTGCCCGAAGAACTCCAGCACGCGCTGCACGTCGAGCTTCTTCTCGTTGCAGACGCGCACCACCGCCGCCTGCTCCTGGACGCGATCGTCCATCACCTGCTTGATGCGGCGCACCTCGTCCTCGAACTTGGCGATGCGGTCCTGCGACTCGGAGAGCAGCGTCTGGGTGTCGCCGGCGCCGGCGCGGATGTAGGCCTCGAGCGCCTGGATCTCCTCGACGCCGGCCTCGATGATCTTGTCGATGGGGACGCCGAAGGCCTTGAGGGAGGCCTCGACGATCTGCTTCTTGACCGCCGGGTCGGTCTCGGCGGGCAGCGAGCGGAGCAGCGACGCCGCCTTCTCCACCCGCTCCTGCTGCTCGGGCTCGACGCCGGCCGAGGTGTAGACGGCGGGGAAGTCGACCTTGCCGCCGGGCGCCGGCGGCGGGTCGTTCATCGGGGGCACCGGCACCACCGGCTGGTCGGCGCCGTAGGTGGCGGCGGCCGCCACGGCGGCGTCGTCGGCCGCCGGCTCGCCGCCCGCCGCGGCCTCGTCCTCGGGCCGCACGACGAACCAGCCCAGCACGGTGCTCCCCCAGTTCTTCTTGGTGTCGCTCATCGTTCGAGGGCGGGATTCTAGCGCCAGCCGCCCGACAGCGGTGGGATACGCAGCGGACGGCGCGCGATTCCCACCGCCGCCGCGTGTGGCGGCCGCCTACGGAGCTACTCGAGATCGACGGTGCTCGCACCGCCGGCCGTCGTCGTGACCGTGCCGGTGAAGGTGCGCCCGTCGGAGGCCTTCGCCTCCACCCGCCACGTCCCCGCCGGCAGGAACTGGATCGTGGTGCGGCCGTAGGCGAGCCCGAAGTCGTCCTCCACCGAGCCCCAGCCGGGGAAGAGGAAACGCTGGCCGTCGCCGCCGGTGAGGGTGACCCTCGCGCGGATCGCCTCGCCGGCGATCGCCGGAACGTTGACCTGCAGCGTCGCCTGCGGCGCCAGCACCACCGCCGCCGGCTCGCCGGGCGAGGTCACCAGCACGCGCACGGTGCCGCTGTCGTCGGAGCGCACCAGCACCTCCCAGGTGCCGGCCGGCACGGTGGAGATGCGCACGCGGCCGTTCTCGGCGGTCGGGTACATGCCGCTCGAGACCGCGTTGCGGCCGGCATCGAGCACCGCCACGTGCACCTCCGACGGCGGCGAGCCGGCGACGCGCGACACCGCAAGCGTGATGCCCTGCGTCGGGCTGAGCCGGATCTCGACGTCGTCGACCGCCTCGCTGCCGGCGGCGACGTTGGCGGTGGCTCGCGCATAGCCCGACTTCTCGGCGGTGAGGCGCCAGCTCCCTTCGCTCATGGTGCCGAAGCGGAAGCGGCCGTCGTCGTCGGTGCTCGCCGCGTTGTTGAAGGGCATGCCCCCTTCATCGCGGCCGTCGGCGGGCTGGATGCCCACGGCGACGCCGGCGACGGGCTCGCCGCTCCCCGCTTCCAGCACGCGGCCGGAGATGCGCACCGAGCGCAAGTCGAAGTCGAGCTCGCGGTCCCCGTCGACGGTGACGGTCTCTTCCTTGCGAGCACCGCTCTCGGGAACGTAGACCTCGACGTCGTAGCTGCCGGGCTTGAGGTTCTCCATCCGGTAGGCGCCGGCGTGGTCGGCGCGCGCGCTGCCGCTCGCCACCACGTCCTTGCCGCGCGCCAGGACGTAGGCGGCGACGACGGCCCGACCGTCTTGACGCACGTGGCCGCGCAAGGCGAGGCCGCCCTCGAAGTCGAGGTCGAGGGTCGCCTCGCCTTCGCCCGCGGCGATGGTGACACGGCCCCGGGCCTGCCGGCCGCCCTCCTCGAGACGCGCCGACACGTTCCAGTCGCCGGGCGCGAGACCGGCGATCCGGTAACGCGCGTCGTAGCTCACCGTTCCGTCCCGCCATCCTTTGCCGGGCTGGGAAGCCGTCACCCGCGTGCGCGACAGCTCGGCGAGCGACAGCCCGCGCAGGGCGCCGACGACCGCGCTTCCCGCCGGCAGCTCGATGGTGACGCCGCCCACCGGCGCGCCGGCGACGGTGACCGTGGCAGCGGCCCGGCCGTCGGCGTAGTCGGGGTGCGTGGCGGCGGCCTCGTAACTGCCGTCGGGGACGCCGGTGACGCTGAACGAGCCCGCCTCGTCGGTGGTGGCGCTGCGGTCGTCGCGGAAGTACTGGCCGGGCGGCGCGATCGTCACCGTGGCGCCGGAGACCGGCGCGCCGGCGGCGCTCACCACCCGGCCGCTCACCTCCTGGCCGCCGCCCATGCGCAGGTCGAGGTGGTTCTCGCCCGCCTTCACTTCCAGCGAGCCGACGCCGCGCTCGAAGTCCTCGTGCTCAGCCTCCAGCGTGCGCGATCCCACCTCCACCCCTTCGAGCCGGTAGTGGCCGTCGCCGTCGGTGTCCGCGCCGCGGCTCATCATCCGCATCGGCGGCAGCGGCCCGCCCTGCCCCTCGGCCATCACGCGCACGTTGGCGCCGATGACGGGAGCGCCGTCGGGGCTCGACACCCGGCCCTCGACGGTGGCGCCGGCGCGCAGCACCAGCTCGAGCCCTTCGAGGTCCTTGCCCACCGGCACCTCGAGTCCGCCGCGGTCGAACGGCAGGTAGCCCTGGGCGGCGACCATCAGCCGCAGCGGGCCGGGCTCGACATCCTCGATGGCGAAGCGGCCGTCGTCGCCGCTGGGCTCGGAGCCGGTCATGATCTGAAAAGCCATGCCGCCGCCCGCCCGCTCGACCAGCAGGCTCACCTCGGCGGCGACCACTGGATCGCCGTCCTCGTCGACCACCCGTCCCCGCACCGTCGAGGACGGCCGCAGCGTTACCGTCACCGGCTCGGTCGTCGGCGCCGCGACGCCCAGCACACGCTCCACGGTGTAGCCGGCGAGGCGCACGGCGAGGTCCACCTTCTCGCCCGCGGCGCGCTCGCCGACGCGGAAGAAGCCGTCGGCGGCGCTCGCCGACGCCGGGTCCTTCCCCATCAGCGCCCAACGCACCTGCGGCATCATGGCGGCCATGCCGTCGAGCACGAAGACCTCGGCGCCTTCGAGCGGCTCGCCGCGCGGGCCGACGACGCGGCCTTCGATCGCCGCGCCCGGCGTGAGCTTCACCGTGCCGAGGTCCACCTCGCCGGCATCCGCGGGCACCTCGATCCCCGGCACGGAGGTGGCGGCGTAGCCATCCGCCTCGACGCGCAGCACGAACTTTCCTACCGCGAGGTCGGCGATGGCGAACTTCCCCGCCGCGTCGCTCTCCGCCGCCGCCGGCTTCTCTTGCTGCTCGCCCCCGAAGCGCATCATGCGGCGCATGTCGCGCTCCTCCTGCCGCTGGAGCGTCACCTTGGCGCCGGCGATGGCGGCGCCCTCGAGGGTGACGACGCGCCCGAAGCCGCGCGCGCCGGCGAGCATCGTCACGTGCAGCTCGGCCGTGCGGTCGCGCGGCGCCGGCGGCACCGTCCTGTCGAGCGGCGCGAAACCCTTGCGGCGGAAAGTCACCTGGTGCGGCACGGCGGTGACGAGCGGCGCCAGGCGGTAGCGGCCGCGCTCGTCGGTGCGCGTCTGCAGCGGACGGCCGCCGCGCATCCCCATCTGGCGGAAGAAACGCCTGCCGCCGCCCGTCGGTGCCGCGGCAGCCGCCACGTCGACGCCCGCGATGGGCCGTCCCTTGCCGTCGACGACGCTGCCCACCAATGCGGTAGCCGGCTCCAGCGCCAGCGTCGGAGCGCGGCCGTCGAGCGCGTCGATCGAGGCGGAGGTGTGCCCGGCGGCGGCAGCATGGAGCGTGGCGCCCTGCGCCCGCACGCCGTCGAGCGTGTAGGCGCCGGCGCCGTCGGTGACGGCCCAGCCGTCGCCGTTCGAATCGAGCACCACCGCCCCGGCGAGCGGCTGCCGGCTCTGCGCGTCGATGACGCGGCCGGCGACCGCGAGCGGGCGTTCCAGGCGCACCGCGACGGCCCGCTCATCAGTGGTGCGCGCATTCGCTTTCGCCGGCTCGACGGTGATGCGGGCGCTCGCGCCGGCGCGGTCCTCGATCGTCAGTGAAGGCGACGCGGCGCCGGCGGTCATCAGAGCCAGCTTGCCGGCGCGATCGGTGGTGCCGAGCGGCGCACCGCCGGGGAGCGCGGTCACCAGCGCGCCTTCGATCGCCCGCCCGTCGGCGCCGGTGACGCGCAGCTCGCGCGGCGTGCCGGCGAGAAGCGCCACGCGGTGAGCGCTGCCGCCCACGTTCTCGACCTTCGCCACGGCGTGACCTTTCGCCGCGACGGTCAGGCTGAGGCGTGTCTTTGCGGCGCGGTGCACGACCGCCTTGCCGTCGGCGCTGGCGAGGAGCCGTGCCGCAACCGGCGTCCAGTCGACCCCGAAGCGGTCGAGGGTAGAGTGCGCGACCACCGCCGCGCCGACGACCGGCTTGCCGGCAGAGTCGACCACCGTCACGGTGAGCGGGGCATCGGCGGCGAGGACGGCCGGCGGCAGCCAGGTCTCTTCCACCAGCGGCCGCAACGTCGCCTCCGTCTCGGCGCGGCCGGGAGCGCTCGCCACCAGCCGCCACACCCCGGGGCCAGGCGCGTCGACGGCGAACTCGCCGTCGGCGCGGATGTTGGCCTCGACCTTCGGCGCCGGCGGCCAGTTGCCGGCGAGCTGCAGCTCCGCCGCCTCGCGCAGGCCGATCTGCGGGTAGAGCCACACCACCGCGTCGCGCAACGCCTCGCCGCGCTCGCCCTCGATGCGGCCGTGGATGGAGATCGGTGCCGCCGCGGCGGCGGCTGCGCCGAGCAGCAGCGTCAGGCTCGCGAAGGTTCCACGGAGTGCGGCGCGCGGGGCGGGCGGAACGAGGCTGACCGTCATCGGGTGACTCCTCGAGCTGGCGCGTGGTCCCGGAAAGCCTACGGAGCGCGGCCAGCCAGTGTCCAGCCGGTCCCGGCGCTCCCGACCTCGCCACGCGGGCCCCAACTGTCAGCGGGGAGTCACCCCTCCGCGGTCAGCTCGCGGTCGAGCGGCAGGATCCCGTGGCGGAGCGCGAAGCGCACCAGGTCGGCCTCGCGACGCAGCCCGAGCTTGCTCATCACCTTGGCGCGATGGCTCTCGGCGGTGCGCGGGCTGATGCCGAGCCGCTCGGCGATCTCGCGGTTGCGCAACCCTTGAGCGGCGAGTTGCAGCACTTGCCGCTCGCGCGCGGTGAGCGTGGCGTAGAGCGCGCTCGCGGCCGCGGCGCGGTGGCTGTAGTCCTCGAGCTGGTGCTCGGAGAACGGCGGGCTCAGGTACCTGCGGCCCGCGGCGACCTCGCGGATCGCGTGCACCAGGTCGGTGGCGCTGGCGTGGTTGCTGACGTAGCTGTCGGCCCCGCTCGCCATCGCCTCCGCCACCAGCGCTTCGTCGTTCGCCGTCGACAGCACGACGATGCGGGTGGGGAGCTTGAGCCGCTTGACGCGGCGGATGGTCTCCATGCCGCCGAGCCCGGCCATCATGAGGTCGAGGAGCAGCACGTCGGGCACCAGCTTGGCCACCAGCTCGACCGCCGCGATCCCCTCCGCCGCTTCGCCGATCACCGCCAGCGTCGCCTCGGCGGAGAGCAGCGCGCCGAGCGCCTGCCGGACCACTTGGTGATCCCCGGCGAGCAGCACGGAAATGCGTGCGCTCATCGCCGCACCTCGATGGCTTCGCAAAGCAACGCCAGCCGCAACATCGTGCGTTCCATCGCGCCCTTCCCGATTGCCAGGATCGCGGGACTGCTCACCCACAGTCCCCGGGCGGGGACCAATTCATATGGCGAA
>DATNCU010000643.1:0-16521 GCA_035607145.1 Thermoanaerobaculia bacterium | reverse complement strand
TGCCAGGCTGTTCAATCGCGAGTTGGTGTCACGCCGCGGGACGTAGACGCCTTCGCCGCCGCCCGGCCACTCGACGGCGATCCGATGCGCCGCGTTGTCGGAGCGGATGCCGAACGCCTTCGGCACCAGCCGCGGCCGGATGTCGCGCAGGCGAATGAGACAGATGCCGCCGATCCCGTAACCGCCGACCAGCTTCGGCCGCAGCGGCTCCGGGAGCACGGCCGCGAGCGCAGCGGGATCGACGCGGAAGTTGACCAGGATCCGGCGCTCGATGACGCCTCGGATCACCGGGATTCGCATGGCGGAAGTGTAAATCGATCCCGAGCGCAACGCGCTCACGCAACCTCGATCGGCGTGCTTGCTCCGGTCGGAGCTGCGCCCCTTACTCCACCCAGAGCAGCGCGTGGTCGACGTCCACGCTGGCGAAGCGCCGCGCGAAGCCGCGCACCTCGGGGCGCACGAAGCAGTGGCTCTGCTCGTGGAAGAGCGGCTGCAGCAGCGCCCGCTCGGCGAGCCGTCGCTCGACAGCAAGGTACAAGTCGTGGCGCACCTCCGGTGAGGTCTCGCGCCGCCCCTGCTCGATGAGACGGTCCACCTCCGCGTCGCCGAGGAAGTGCCCGAGCAGCCCGTCCTGCGAGTGCAGCAGGTGGTAGAGGAAGGTGTCGGCGTCCGGGTAGTCCGCCACCCACCGCGCCAGGAACAGGTCGACGCGCGTCGAGGCGATCAGCTCGCGGTAGCTGCTCTTGAGCTCGATGACGTTGACCTTGAAGCCGCGCGCGGCGATCGCCGCGAGCAGCGCTTTCGTCAGCTCGGGGTAGAGCTCGTTGTACGCAGTCTGCAGCAGCACGGTCAGCTCGCGGTCGCCGCTCGACACACCCGGCCGCGGCGCCGGCGTCGGCGCCTGCCGATACTGGCCGCGGTAGCCGAGCAGCCCCGGTGGGACGAGACCCCGCGCCGGCACGCCTAGCCGCCCGATGTGCCGCTGCACCAGCGCCGAGAAGTCGATCGCCCCGAGCAGCTCGTGCCGCACCGCCTCGTCCGCGAGCGGCCCCTGGTGGGCGTTGAGCACCAGGTAGTAGGTCGAGAGCGTCGGGATCTCGTGGTGCTGCGCCTGAAGCCGCGCATAGCGCCGCAGCTCCTCGACCTCGGCGAGCGGCAGCTGCGTCACCAGCGACAGCTCGCCGGCGCGCAGCGCCGCCGCCATCTCGGCCGGCGACCAGCCGAAGGTGAACACCAGCCGCTGGCTGCGCGGCAGGCCCGGCCGCCAGTAGCCCGGGTTGGCCTCCAGCTCGAGCCGCGCGCCGGGGGCGAAGTGGGTGACGCGGAACGGCCCCGTGCCGACGACGCCGCTCGCGTGGTTGCCGGTGAAGTCTTCAGTGCCCTCGGGCACGATCGCCGTCGAGGGGTGGGCGAGGAGCGCCGGGAAGACCGACACCGCCTCCTCGAGCTCGATCGACACTTCGTGCTCGGACTCGACGCGCAAGCCGGGCAGCTCGCCTTGGCCCTCGTCGATGAGCTGGCGGGCGCCGACGATCGACGACAGCAGCCAACGGTTTTCGTTGGCGCGGTTCCGCAGCATGCGCATGAACGACCAGCGCACGTCGCGCGCGGTGAGCGGCCGGCCGTCGTGGAAGCGCACATCCTCGCGCAGGCGAAAGCGGAAGCGGCGCCCCTGGTCGGCGGCCTCGACGCGCGCAGCGAGGAAGGGCGCGATCTGCGCCGCCTCGTTCTCGCGCGTCAGCGTCTCGAAGACGGTGGGGATGACGTTGGCCTGCCAGGTGAAGATCGTCTGCGCCGGGTCGAGCGTCTGCATCCGCCCCGTGCTGGGGATGCGCAGGGCGCCGCGGCGGCCACGCCGCGCCACCTGCCGCGCCGGCGGCTCGCCCACCGCGAGCTCGGCGTAGCCGACGAACGGCAGCGTGCCGCGCAGCACGACGTGGCGCAGCCGCGGTCCGGCGACGCGGCAGTCGAGGTCGTGGAAGAGCGGCACCACGCGGCCGTCTTCGGCGAGCGAGCCTTCGACGCGGCGGTAGAGCCGCTCGCGCGACGCCGGCTCGGCCTCGGCGCGGGCGCGCTCCATCGCCTCGTCGAGCGCCGGGCCTGGCATCCAGGCGCGGAAGTAGCCGGCGCGCGAGTGGAACAGCTCGCCGACGAAGCTGTCAGGGTCGTCGTAGTTGGCGATCCAGCGGCCGAGCAGCAGGTCGATCGGTCCGCCGTCCGCGCCGGTCGCGTGGTGCACGGCGGTCTGGTACTGCTCGAGGGTGCGCGTCACCACCTCGACGTCGATGTTCAGCTCGTTCCAGGCGAGGAGGATCGCGGCCGTCACCCCGGCGTAGCGGTCCTGCAGCACCGGATGTACCGCGGCCCGCAGGTGCAGCGGGCGGCGGAGGCCGGAGGCGAGAAGGAGTCCTTCCGCTTCTTCGCGCGCAAGCGGCGCGCGGCGCGCGCTCGAGTCGTGGCCGAGCACGCCCGGCGGCAACACGCCGGTGGCCGGTTGCGCCAGACGGCCGAGCGCCGCGTGCACGAAGTCGTGCAGCTTGAGCGCGCCGCCCAGCGCCCGCCGCGCGCCGGGACTGCTGCCCAGCGCGCCCGCAGCCGAGAAGAGCAGGAAGTAGAGGCTGCGCCGCGGCGACTCGAGCAGCTGCAGGCCGAGGTGGCGGTCGCGCGCCGCCTCTTCGAGAGCCTCGGGCTCGAGTCCGTGGGCGAGGTCGAGGCTTCCGTCGCGCACTCCTTGCGCGAGCAAAGCCGCCGAGATGCCGCCGCGGAACTCGACCGCGTCGACGCGCGGCGCGTTGCGCCAGTGCTTTTCCCAGCGCTCGACGACGATGCGGTCGTCGGCGACGGTGCCCATGCGGAACGGGCCGGTGCCCGCTAGCGGTACATCGTCGCCCGCTGCGGCACCGTCGGCGGGCACCGCCACCGCGGTGCGGAGATCGGTGAGCATGGCGGGGAAGATGGCCAGCGGCTCGACGAGCTCGAGGCGCAGCTCGCGCTCGCCGGTGACGGCGATCGCCGGCGAGCCCTCGCGGCCGCCGCGCACTGCGGCAATCGCCGCCGGCGGATCCTGGCGCGCCAGCTCGGCTGTACGCAGCAGCGATTCGCGCACGCGCTCGGCGGTGAGCGGCCGGCCGTCGTGGAGCAGTACGTTGGGACGCAGGGTGATGGCGTAGGCGAGACCGCCATCGAGCGCCTCCCAGCGCTCGGCGAGGTGGGGGAGGAGGATGCCTCGCGCATCAGTGGTCACCAACGTCTCGAAGACGGTGGCGAGCACCTCGGCCTCCTCGATCGTGCTGGCGCGCACCGGGTCGGCGGCGCGCAGCGCCAGCGGCATGCCCACTCGCGCCACGCCCCCGCGCGGCAGGTCGGCGGCGGAGACGTGCGCGGGCTCGAGGCTCTCGAGCTCGGTGAGGTATTCGGTGGCCTGCGCCTGGCGGCCGGCGAGGTTGGCTACGGTGGCGCCGAGGGTGAGCAAGCGCTGCAGCTCGTCGCGGTCCTCCGCTTCGCGCGCCGCCTTGACGCCCTCCTCCACCCAGCGCTGGGTGTCGGGGATGCGGCGGCCCTCCCACGCGGTGGCGGCGGCGAGCGCGGTGAGCTCGAGCCGGCGCCGCGGGTCGGCTCCCACGCGCGAGAGCGCCGCCTCCAGCTCGGCGAGCGCGGCCGCGACGTCACCCGCCTGCCGGTGAGCGCCGGCGAGCAGCCGCCGCGCCTCCGCCTCCACCTCGCCCGTGCCCTCGACCCCCTCGTCGCGCAGGAACTCGAGCACGGTGCGCAGGGTGCGCGTTGCGTCGTCGGGGCTGAAGGCGTCGAGCTGGAAGCGCGCCGCGGCGAGGCCGTACTCGACGCACTTCTCGGCGAGGTCGCCCTGCTCGCAGTGGAAAAAGAGTTGCGGCACCACTCGTTCGAGGCGCCCGGCCCAACGGCGCTCGAGGTGCTCGGCGACACGTTGATGGAGCGAGCGCCGGCGCCGTCGCGGGATGCCGGCGTATAGCACGTCGCGCAGCACGCCGGATGAGAACGACAGTCGGTCGCTGCGCGACGAGCGGTCTTCTTCGAGCAGCCCTTCGGCGACGAGGCGGTCGAGCTGCGTGTCGAGCGTGCGACGCTCTTCGACCAGCGCCTCGAGGTCGCGTAGGTCGAAGCCGCGGCCGAGCACGGAGGCGAGGGTGAGCAGCTCGCGCTGCTCTTCGGGGAGGCGCAGCAGCCGCCTCTCGACGGCCTGCTGCACGGTGGCCGGCAGCGCCGCAGGAGTGAGCGCGCCGGCGCCGGAGAGGTGCCAGCTCCCCGAGGCGTCGCGCATCATGCCTCCCGACTCGACGAGCGAGCGCAGCAGCTCGAGCAGGAACAGCGGGTTGCCTTCGCTGGCAGCGAAGAGCCGCGCCGCGAGCCGCGGCTCGAGCGGCGTGCCGCCGAGCGCCTCGTGCGCCAGGCGCTCGCAGTCGGCGGCGGCGAGCGGGGCGAGCAGCAGGTGCGCTGCCCGCGGCTCGCTCTGCAGGTCGGCGAGCAGCGAGCGCAGCGGGTGGCGGCGGTCAAGGTCGCTGGTGCGGTAGGTGGCGACCACCAGCAACGGCGTGGCGGCGAGGCGCAGCAGCAGGTAGCGCAGCGCCTCCACCGAGACGTCGGCGTCGTGCAGGTGCTCGAGCAGCACCACCAGCGGCCGGCTGCCGGCGCAGCGCGCCAGCGTCTTGGCGAGGAGCTCGAAGAGGTAGGTGCGGTCGTCGGCGCCGCGCGCTGCGTTCCGGCTGTCCTGGCCGCTGCTGGGCTCGCTGGCGGCGGCGCGCAGCGCCGGCACTTCCGAGAGCACCGGGAAGAAGGCGAGCAGGTCCGCCGCGAGGTCGCGGAAGTCGGCGATCTCGCCGCCGTCGCGAGTGCGGAAGTAGTGGCGGATCACCTCGGTGAAGCCGTGAAAGGGCAGGGCGCGGTCGTGCTCGGCGAAGCGGCCGTGCAGCACCGGCAGCTCGCGCGCCTTGGCGAGGCGGTCGAGCTCCTCGAGCAGGCGGCTCTTGCCCATTCCCGCCTCGCCGCCGACGGCGACGAAGTGGCACTCGCCGGCGGTCATCGCCAGCAGGTGGCGCTGCAGCTCGGAAAGCTCGCGGCCGCGGCCGATCAGTGGCGGGCCGCCGGCGGCGCGCGGCGCGGCGAAGGCGAGGGTCGAGACGCCGTCGGCGCTGCGGCCCCCGCTGAGCTTGCCGGCGCGCACCGCGCGCAGGGCCTCGGCCACCTCGCCGGCGCGCGCCGGCCGTTCGTCGCGCCGCTTGGCGAGGCAGGCGAGCAGCACCGACTCGAGCGCCGGCGGCGCCGCCACGCCGCGCTCGCGCAGCGGCTGCGGCGGCTCGTTGGCGATGCGGTAGAGCAGCGAGTAAGGGATGCCGGTGAACGGCGCCTCACCGGCCAGACACTCGTAGAGCACCACCGCCAGCGCGTAGATGTCGGCACGGCCGTCCACATCGCCGCCGGTGAGCTGCTCGGGCGAGAGGTACGCCGGCGTGCCGATGAGGCCGCCGGTCTGCGTGAGGCGGTCGCTCGCGGTGGTCAGGGCGAGGCCGAAGTCCATCACCCGCACGCGCAGGCCGCCCTCGCCGCCGGTGAGCATGACGTTCTCGGGCTTGATGTCGCGGTGCACGACGCCGCGCGCGTGGCTGTAGTCGAGCGCCTCGGCGGTCTGGATGCCGATCTCCAGCACCTCGTCGAGTGGCCGCGGGCCGTGCGCGAGAAGCGCGCGGAGCGAGCGCCCCTCCACGACCGGCATGACGAGGAACAGCGAGCCCTCGTGGTCGCCGAAGTCGTGGATGGCGATGATCGCCGGGTGATCGAGCCGCGCCACCAGCTGCGCCTCGCGCTGGAAGCGCTCCCGCGTGGCCGGGCCGATGAGCTGCGGCGGCACCAGCTTGACCGCCACGTCGCGCGACAGCACCGCGTCGCGGGCCCGGTAGACGACCCCCATGCCGCCGCGCCCGAGCTCGCTGACGATGGAGTAGCGGCCGGCCAGGCTGGTGCCGATCATCGGGACTGGAGGAGGCCGCGGTCATTGTAGGTCATCCGCACACCCCGGCTCGCCGGGATACGGAGCCGCGGCGGGTCGTGGATCGGCAGCGGTGCGCCCGCAGCGACTTGGCAGCAGCGAAGGCGGCGGTCAATCCGCGCGCGAGAGCGCGATCACCGCGTCGTGGCCGCCGAAGGCGAAGGACTGCGAGATCGCGTGATCCACCTTGGCGCGGGTGGGGCCGGTGGCGAAGGGGAGGTCGGCCACCGGGCGCTCGAGGTTGATCGACGGGTGGACGACCTGGTCGCGCAGGGTGAGCGCGGTGACCACTGCCTCCAGGGCGCCGCTCGCGCCGAGGGTGTGACCGAGCAGCGACTTGGTGGAGGAGACGAGCGCGCGGCGGCCGACGACGGCGGCGATGGCCTCGGCTTCGACGCCGTCGTTGCCGGGCGTGCCGGTGCCGTGGGCGTTGACGTAGCCGACGTCCTTGGCGTCGAGACCGGCGTCGGCGAGGCAGGCGGCGATGGCGCGGCGCACCTGGGCGCCGGAAGGCTCCACGGCCATCAGGTCGTGGGCGTCGCTCGCCTCGCCGAAGCCGCGCAGCTCGGCGAGCCGCGGCGCGCCGCGGGCGAGGGCGGCGCCCAGCTCCTCGAGCACCAGCACGGCGCAGCCACCCTCGCTGAAGAGGAAGCCGCTGCGCTTCTCGTCGAAGGGGCGGTTGATGTGCTCCTTGGCGAAGTCGCCGTGGGCGAGGGCGCCGACGGCGTCGAAGGCGCGGAAGGTGGCGCCCCAGGGATCGCGCAGGTACTCGCTGCCGCCGGCGAGCGCGGCGTCGCACTCGCCGTCGCGGATGGCGCGGAAGGCGCGGCCGATCGCCATCGTGCCGCCGGCACAGGCGCCGGCGAAGGTGGGCGTCGGGCCGTGGGCGCCGAGCTTGATGGAGAGGTTCGCGGAGAGGGCGTTGGCCATGGCGGTGGCGACGGCGAAGGGGTTGAAGAGGTCCGGCGCGCGGAGGTCCTCGGCGATGGCGGCGAGCTCGGCGGCCATTGCCGCGCGGGCGCGGGCGGCGCCCTCGCCGCGCGCGCCTGCGGTCGCGCCCAGCCGCTCGATCACCTCGGCGAGGCGGCGCCGTGCCGGCGACAGCGCCACGTTGGCGGCGTTGCCGAGCATGCTGTGCAATCCGGCTGCGCCGGTGCCCATGAAGACGCCGACGCGCTCGGCGTGCCAGTCGGCAACGCAGTAGGTGCGGCGTTTCTCGTCGACAGCTGCGAGCGGCAGCGAGGCGGCGCGTAGTGCTTCCTCGGCGGCGGCGATCGCCATCTGGCCGCTGGGGTCGAGGCGCTTGCCCTCGACGCGGCCGAGGAGTGCGCTCTGCGGCCGCGCCAGCTCGCCGAGCGGCGACCAGACCTGCGAGCGCAGGTCGGAGTAGCGGCGCCACTCGGGCGGGATCAGCTCGACGACGGTGCGTTTGCCGAGGCAGGCACGCCATAGCGACGTCGCGTCTGGGCCGAGCGCACTCACCGCGCCGACGCCGGTGATCACGACGCGACGCGCGGCGGGCCGTGGACGGCGAGCGGGCGATCGCGTCGCCGCTGCCGCGGGCCGGCCGGGCGCCGGCGACGCCACGTCAGCCGCCTCCGACCGGCGGCGCCGCCACCACCTGCTCGACGATGTCGGCGACGGTGGCGAGGCGCGACACCACCTCGTCGGGGATGCGGCGGCCCAGCCGCTCCTCGAACTCGAAGAGCAGCGAGATCACGTCCACCGATTCGGCGCCGAGGTCCTCGACGAGGCGCGCTTCGGGCGCCGGCGGCTTGTCGAGGTTGAGCACGTCGACGAGCACCTCCTGCACCTGCTGCAGCGCGTGGTCGCGGTCGAGGTCTGCCATGGCGAGCGTCGCGGCCGGGGATTCTAGCCGCTCTCGCCTGTCGGCGCGCACTGCAGCGGCTGTAGGATGCTTCCGTAGTCCCGAGCCGCGAGCGCGCAAGTGCCACCGCGCCGGCCGGGTATCCGTTGACGATTACGCTGCAACGCGTCGACTCGCTGCCGGTCGAGCGCCCGTCCGGCGCCCGCCGGCTCATCCTGCGCCTGCTCAGCCTCTACCCGCCGTTCCTCGGCGCCGGCATCCGCGTGCGCCGCCTCCCCGGCGACCCGCCCGGCTACGAAACGCGGCTACGCCTGCGCTTCTGGAACCGCAACTACCACGGCACCCACTTTGGCGGCGCCATCTACACCATGTGCGACCCGTTCTACGTCCTCATCCTCGCCGCCGAGCTGGGCCCCGGCTACGCGGTATGGGACAAGACGGCGACGGTCCGCTTCCGCCGCCCCGGCCGCGGCACGCTGCACGCCCGCTTCGAGATCCCGCGCGCGAAGATCGAGCTCATGCGCGTCGCCGCCGACGCCGGCGAAAGCCTCGAACCCACCTTCGTCGCCGAGGTCCGCAACGAAGAAGGCGAGCTCGTCGGCGAGGTCGAGAAGGTCCTCTCCGTGCGCCGAAGAGACCGCGACCGCGAGCGCCTCGAGGCGACCTCGAAAGGGTAGAGAAGTTGGTGCGCGGCCTCAGCGCCGGTCAGCGGGAATCAAGCGGAACGCCTCGCCGCGCGGCGCGCGCACCGTCCTGAAGTGTCGTTCGTCGAGCGTGAGCACATCGAAGCAGCGGTGTCGCTCCGCGAGAATCGCGATCGATGCATCGGCGAGGCCGATCTCCAACCTTGGGTACTTGGCGATCACATCGCGTGCGGCGGCGACCTCGGCGGAGGAGAACGGCTCGAGCGTAAACGCTCCGCGCGCGACCTCTTCCAGCACCGCGAGCTGCGCGTGCGCGCCGACGCGAGTCGCTAGCAGGTAGTCGAGCTCCGCTAGCACGAAGGGCGAGAGGTAGAACGGCGGCTCGACTTCGGCCATCGCCGCCACCACGTCCGCGTGGTGCCTCTGAGCGGCGTCGATCCAGGCGAGGACGCCGCTGGTGTCGAGCAGGATCACCGTTCGCCAAACCCGACGAGACACTCGGCAACCTGTTCGGCCATCGAGCTGTCGTCGGAGGTGAACAGCGGGATGCGTGGTCGCGCGCGGCGCTGCGCGTCGACGACGGTGCGCACGCCCTCACGGATCAGCTCCGCTTCGCTGCGGCCGCTTCTGCTGGCAGCGCGAGCTAGCTCCTCTTTCAGCTCCTCGGGCAGGTAGACCGTCGTGCGCACCATGACATACACCGTACCATACATGCGCTGCTTCGCAGAGCGGCTGTCGACCCGACGGTAGACTACGGCCGCGCGCTCAGCTATGGAGCTCATCCTCAGCGCCGCCGGCTACCGCTGGAACTCGTGGGCCGTGCCGACGCTGGTGACGGCGGCGGCGATGGTCTGGCTCGGGGCGCTGACGGTGGTGCGCGAGCGCGGGTCGCGCGAGGCGCGGGTGTTCGCGGCGCTGTCGGCCGCGGTCACCATTTGGCTGGGCTGCTTCTCGCTGATGTACCTGTCGCGGGACGCCGCCACCGCGCTCGTCTGGGCCCGCGCGGCGTACGTCGGCATCGCGCTCATCCCGGTGCTGGTCTGCCACTTCGCGCTGGCGGTGACGCGCAGCGCGCATGGGCGGCCGCTCTGGCTATGGATCGCGTGGGTGCTGTCCGCCGGGTTCCTGGTCGGGATGGTGGGCACCGATGCCCTCGTCGGCGACCTCTACCGCTACTCGTGGGGCTTCTACCCGCACTTCCGCTGGCTCGGCGCGCCCTACTTGGTGTTCTTCGCCGTGCTGCTGGTGCTGGCGCTGCGCATCTACCGGCGCGACCTGGCGACGGCGGCCACCGCGGAGCACCGCGAGCGCTCGCGCCGGCTGATGACCGCCTTCGCCGTCGCCTATCTCGCCGCCGCCGACTTCGTCGCCGCCTACGGCGTGCCGTTGTACCCCTTCGGCTACCTGTCGATCCTCGCCTTCATCGTGTTCTCGGCACGCACCATCCGCCACTACCGGCTGGTCGACTTCACGCCCGAGCTAGCGGCGCGCGAGGTGTTCTCCACCATCGCCGACCCGCTGCTGCTCTGCGATCTGTCGGGACGGGTGCGGCTGGTCAACCGCGCCGCGCGCGACGTGCTCGGCCGCGGCGAGGCGGAGCTGGTCGGCAAGCCGCTGGTCGAGCTCGCCGCCGGCGAGGACGGCAACGCCACGCTGTTGCGAGTGGCGCTCTCGCGCGGCACCGGCCGTGTCGACGAGGTGGCCCTGCGTGGCCCCGGCGGCGAGGCGGTGCCGTTCGAGGTCGACGTCTCGCCGGTGCTCGATCCCGGCGGCGTGGTCGTCGGCACGCTCGCTCTCGCGCACGACCTGCGCGCCCGCAAGCGCGCCGAGGCCGCCCTGCGCGCCAACGAGGAGCGCTTCCGTTCGCTGACCGAGAACGCGCCCGCTGCCATCTTCGTCGTCGACGGCGACCGCATCCAATACTCCAACCAGGCGGCGCGCTCGATCACCGGCTACAGCGCCGACGAGCTGCGCCAACTCCCGTTCTGGCAGCTCATCGAAGCGGAGTCGCGGGAGCGGCTGCGCGAGCAGGCGCACCCGGCCACGGGCTCGCCGGCGCCGGTGCGTCGCGAGGTGAAGCTCACCACCAACTACGGCGGCGGCTCCTCACGCTGGGTGGATCTCACGCTGTCGCCCCTGGTGCAGCCGGAGGGGACCGCGATCACCGCCACCGCCTTCGACATCCACGAGATGAAGGCGGCCGAGGACGCCGCGCTCACCTCCGAGCGCCGGCTGCGCGACCTGCTGGAGAGCGTGCAGCTCGTCGCCATCATGCTCGACCTCAATGGCAACGTCACCTTCTGCAACCGCTACGTCGAGGAGCTGCTCGGCTGCGGGGCGGAGGAGATCCTCGGCCGCAACTGGTTCGAGACCTTCGTGCCCACCGACCAGGCCGGCGAGGCCGAGCGCGCCTTCGCCGCCAAGATCCACCTGGACGCCGTCACGCCCTACGAAGAGGGCGACATCCAGACCCGAACCGGCGAGCGGCGCTGGATCGCCTGGTCCAACGCCGTGCTGCGCGACCGCCACGGCAAGGTGGTCGGCGCGGCGTCGATCGGCGCCGACATCAGCGAGCGCAAGCGCGCCGAGGAACGTCTCGTCCACGAGGCGCTGCACGACGCCCTCACCGGTCTGCCCAACCGCGGCCTCTTCCTCGACCGCCTGCACGGCGCCATCGCGCGCGGCCGCCGGCGCAGCAGCTATGGCTACGCCGTCCTCTTCCTCGACCTCGACCGCTTCAAGCTCGTCAACGACAGCCTCGGCCACCTGCTCGGCGACCAGCTGTTGATCCACGTCGCGCGCCGCTTGCAGAGTTGCCTGCGCCCCGGCGACACCATCGCCCGCCTCGGCGGCGACGAGTTCACCGTCCTGCTCGAGGACATGGAAGACCCGTCGGAGGCGAGCCGCGTCGCCGAGCGCATCCGCCTCGTCTTCGACGCTCCCTTCGACGTGCAGGGCCACGACGTCTTCACCACCGCCTCGATCGGCATTGCTCTCGGCGGCCCGCGCTACGACCGCCCCGAGGCCGTGCTGCGCGACGCCGACACCGCGCTGCACCGCGCCAAGGCAGAGGGCAAGGCGCGCCACCGCCTCTTCGACACTCCCATGCACGTGGCAGCGGTCGAGCACCTGCAGCTCGAGAACGACCTGCGGCGCGCGCTCGAGCGCGGCGAGTTCCGCCTCAACTACCAGCCCATCGTCGAGCTCGACACCGGCACCGTCATCGGCTTCGAGGCGCTGGTGCGCTGGCAGCACCCCGAGCGCGGCCTGCTGCAGCCCGACGCGTTCATCCCGCTCACCGAGGAAACCGGCCTGGTGATGGCGCTGGGCGACTGGGTGCTGCGCGACTCCTGCCGCCAGCTCGCGGCGTGGGACGCCACCATCCCGGGCGCCGAGGCGCTGTCGATCACCGTCAACCTCTCCAGCCGCCAGATCGACGACCGCGACCTCGTCGACCGCGTCGCCGCCGCCGTGCGCGACGCCGGCATCGAGCCGCGGCGGCTCAAGCTCGAAGTCACCGAGAGCCTCATCGTCGGCAACCCCTCGGCGGCGGCCGAGCTGCTCAACCGCATCAAGGCCCTCGGCTGCGAGATCTGCCTCGACGACTTCGGCACCGGCTACTCGTCGCTCTCCTACCTGCTGCGGCTGCCCATCGACGTCATCAAGGTCGACCGCTCCTTCCTCGTCGATCTCGGGCGCGGCACGCGCAACGCCGAGATCGTCTGGGCGGTCCTCGAGCTGGCCCGGCGCCTCGGCATGCGCGTCATCGCCGAAGGCGTCGAGACCCACTCGCAGGTGCTGCACCTGCGCGAGCTCGACTGCGCCTACGCGCAGGGCTACTACTTCTCGCGGCCTCTCGATGCCGACGCGGCGGTGGACCTCGCCACCTCGCGCGTGGTCTCGATCGGGCCCTAACCCTCCGTGCTCAGAACCCCGCCCGTAGCGTCGCCAGCCCCTCGCCGATGTGGAGGTCGCCCTGCGGCGCCTTCATCTGGTTGTACGAGTACTCGAAGGTGAAGTCGATGCCGGGCACGACGCCCACCCGCACGCCGACGTCGTACTTGCGCCAGTCCCACGCCACCGCCGGGTTGGGGTAGGCGGCGGGCGCGTCGAAGCGGTTGTCGATGAAGGAGACGCGCACGGCAGGCTGCACCCAGCGGAAGACCGGCGCCTCGCCCACCAGCACGCCGGGGATCTCGACGCGCCAGCCGAGGTCGGCCTCGGCGCCGCGGCGCTTCAAGCCGGCGATGTCCTGGTCGACGACCTGTACGAAGGTGCCGAGGCCGCCATGCTTGGCTTCGAAGTTGAGCCCGAGCTCGCTCTTCTCGTCGCCGTGGATGGGGAGGCCGGCGTGGAAGACGGCCGGGAACGGCCCTTCGAGCAGCTTGATGTCGCCGGAGTAGAAGCTGCCGTTGATGCTGACGCGGTCGGCGAGACTGCGCTGGAAGTACCAGATCACCCCGTCACAAGCGTGGTCGTCGTCCTGCCGCGAGCGCCAGCCGAGGCCGCCGCCGATCTGCACCTCGCCGTCGAAGTCCACGTCGTTGGACTTACTGTCGTAGAGGATGGGGAAGCCCGACTCGAAGGTCGGGTGGACGTTGCTCGGGAACACGCGCGGGTCGCGCTCCGGCGTGCCGTTGTCCCCCGCCAGCGCGTTGGGGTCGCGCATGAAGAGCGGGTTGCCCGATGCCGCGTTGGCCCGCCAGTAGAAGTGAGGGCCGGCGCTGCCGCCGAATTCCAGCATCACCTCCTCGAAGCGGCCGACGGCGGTGCTCCACAGGCCGTAGCTCTCGAGGCGGCGCACCCGCTGCTTGGTGAAGCGCGGCGCCTTGCCGGAGAGCAGGTACCAGCTTTGCGGCTGGGGCTCGTCGTCGAGCGGCTCGAAGCGGCGGCCGAAGGAGAGCCACGCCTCGCGCACCTGCAGCTTGTCATCCGAGGAGGTGGGATTCCGGTTGTAGAGGTCCTCGTAGTGGACCTCGAAGCGACCCTCGATCCTGGGCTCGAGGTGCATCTCGCCGATGAGCGTCACGGTGGAGATCTCGCGCGAGAAGCCGGGCTCGGGCGTGCGCAGGAAGACCTGCGCCTGGCCGGGCGGGATGAAGGGGGGAGGGAAGGGGAACTCCGAGACCACCTCCAGCGAGTCGGTGTGGCGGCCGTGGATCTTGAGCTCGCCGCCGAGGCGGAAGCGCGGCTTGGGCTCGGGCGGCGCCTGCTCGTCCGTCTGCGCCAAGAGCGGCGGTCCCGACAACGCGCAGGCCAGCAACACCACGAATGCGCGGCTCCCTCTCATGAAAGCCCCTCCTTTGCGATCCAGGCGAACGCGGCGAGCCTACATCCGAACGCGCATCAACGCCTGCTCGAGCTCGGTGGCGCTGCCCGGGCGCTCGAGGCGGTTCTTCTGCAGGCAGAAGAGGATCACCTCGGAGAGGGTCGCCGGCAGCTCGGGCCGCAGCTCGCGCGGATCCGGCGGCGGGGCGTAGAGGTGCAGGCGCAGCAGGTCGGCGTACTCCTCGGCGTCGAACGGCGTGCGCCCGGTGAACAGCTCGAACATCAGCACGCCGACGGCGTAGAGGTCGCTGCGTTCGTCGAGCTCGGCGCCGCGCGCGTGCTCGGGGCTCATGTAGTCGGGAGTGCCGGCCACGGTGCCGCCCTGGCCCGACTCCAGGCCCGCGCGCCGCGCCAGGCCGAAGTCCATGAGCTTGACGATGCCGTTGGGGAGCACCATGACGTTCTCGGGCTTGACGTCGCCGTGCACCATGCCGCCGGCGTGCACGGCGGCGAGGCCGCGGCAGAGCTGCTTGGCCACCTGCAGGCCCGGCATCAGCTCGAGGTGGCCGCGCTGGTCGATGAGCCGGCGGAGGGTGGTGCCGGAGACGAACTCCATGGTGAGGAAGCGCAGGCCGACCGACTCGCCGAGGTCGTGCACGCGCACCACGTTGGGGTGGGTGATGGCGCGCGCCACCTTGATCTCCTTGCGCAGCAGCTGCAGCGTGCTCTCGCGCTTGGGCAGGTTGCTGAGCACCTTGATCGCCACCTCTTCGTCGAGGTCGAGGTCGTGGGCGCGGAAGACGCGCCCCATCCCGCCGCCGCCGAGCACCGCCTTGATGTGGTAGCGGTGGGCGAGCAGCTGGCCGGGGAGGATGAAGTCGGGGTCGGCTTCGGCGGCGTCGCCGACGATGATCTCGGCAGTGTCGGAGCGCCGCGTCTGCGCCAGCAAACGTTCGAGGGCGTGCTTCTCCTCGAGCTCGATGACGAGAGCGCCGAAGGCGCGGGCGAGCGTCTTCACCTCGGCGTCGCGCGCCTTGGGGAGCTCGACGTCGAGGCGCCCTTGGCGAAGCCCCTCAGCGGCTTCGGCGAGTTGCTCGATGGGGCGCGAAGTGCGGCGGGCGAAGGCGAACGAGAGCGGCAGCGACAGAGCGAGCGCCAGCAGGCCCACCGCCAGCACGCTGCCGCGCAGGGCGCGGAAAGCGGCAAGCTCGGCCGACTTGGGACGCGCCGCGAGCAGCGCCGCGATGGGCTCGCCGCCGCCGGTGGTGAGCGCCACGGCGGCGCCGGTGTAGCGCTCGCCGCCGGCGGTGAAGTCGAAACCGGCCACGTCCTTGCCCCGGGCGGCGAAGAGCGCCTCGCGCGTCGGCTCGTCGAGCAGTGCCGCGGGCGTAGCACCCCGCAACTGCGGCGAGCTCGCCAGCACGTCGAGGTCGAGCGGCTTGCCGCGGCGGGCGACGTTGGCGACCAGCACCGCCTCGCCGGAGATCAGGCGCCCGATCTCCGCCGCCTGCGCTTCGGAGAGCGGCGAAGCGACGGCGATGACGCCGTTGACGCGCGCCTCGTCGCCCTGCCCCTGGTATACCGGCGCCGAGGCGATCAGCGACAGCGACCGCCGCCGCTTGATCTCCAGGATGAAGGCCGACGCCGGGTGGCCGGTGTAGAGCGGCCCTGCGACCCACGAGACCCCCGAGAAGTCGCGTCCGGCCTCCTCGCCCGGCTCGCGGTCGCTGCGCGCGAGCAGCGTGCCTTGCGCATCGAAGAGGAAGACCGTGCCCGGGCCCAGCCGGCGGCCGAGGTCCACCGCCGAGTCGTGGAAGGTGGCCGCCGCGGCGTCGGTGCCGGCGAGCGACAGCAGCGCCTTGATGCCCACCGAGTCGGCGAGGCTGCGCACGTTGTCGACCAGCGCCCGCGACTGTGCGTCGACGTAGACGTGCAGGATGCGCGGCACCGGCGCGATCGCCTCGCGGATGCGGCGCTCGGCACGGCGGTTGGCGTCCCAGCTGGCGAAGGCGACGACGAGCGACAGCGTGAGCAGCAGGAAGAGCGCGTTGCCGGCGAAGAGGCGCGTCCCCAGGCGCCAGCTCCGCCGCGGCCGGCGCCCGTCGCCGACGACCCGCGAGAGGGTAGGCCCCTGGAGCTCGCCGCCGCGCGGCGCCGTGGGCCGCGACGGCCGCGACGGCCGTGAGGGGCGTTCAGTAGCGATCGTCATCCAGCGCCACCGGCGGGTAGACGTTACCGTGCTTGTTCTTGTGCGCCGTCGGCTTGTAGCGCGAGGCGTCGAGCACCACCTGCACGGTGGTGGTGGAGCCGGCGCGCACCACCACCGGGCGCTCGTCCTCGCCGCCGCGCTCGTGCCAGACCCGCAGCGGGAAGGCGCCGGCGGGGACGGCGCGCAGCTCGAAGCGGCCGTCGGCGCCGCTGGTGGTGAAGGGGCCGTCGCCGACGACGACCACGTTGGCCGCCATCTGCGCGTGGATGTTGCAGTACACCTGCACGACACCGATGCCGGTGAAGCGCTGCGACTTGGCGGTGCCGCGGTGGTAGAGGCCGAGGTCGAACTCGTGCCCCGGCGTCAGGCTGAAGACGTTGTGGTAGATGCGGTCGAGGTTGGGGAAGGCGACGGTGTCGCCGTCGTGCACCGGCAGCACGTGCGGGACGAAGCGCTTGTTCTGTTGCGCCAGCTCGACGCGGACCGACGACGGCCCGCCGGGAGTGCCGGGCAGCCAGACGACCGCCTCGGCGTCGGGGGTCGTCGTGCGGTT
>DATNCU010000223.1:0-2491 GCA_035607145.1 Thermoanaerobaculia bacterium | reverse complement strand
GTGCGGGCTGTGCGCGGGCCGGCGGCTGCGGCGGGGCCGGCCCACGCGGCAGGCGACGCCGGCGCGCCGCGGCCGGCGGCGGCGACCGCCGCTGTGCCGGCACGGGCCGCGGCGGCGGCGCCGTCGGCGCGGCCAGCTGTTCCGGCTCCCACCTTCGGCGTAACCGAGGAGGAGCTGCCCGAGATCACGCCGCCACCGGCCGCCGCCGGCCGCGTGCGCCAGATGGTGGCGCCGACGGTACAGGCGCGACCAGGCACCCTCGCGACGGTGTTGCCGCGGCTTGCGGCCCTGGCGGTCGCCGTCGTGGTCTTCGTGGCGCCCTGGCTGGCGCCGGCCCGGCTGCTCCTGCCCTATCCCTCGCAGGACGCGGCGCGCGCCAGCCTCGAGCGCAACCAGCGCAGCGCCCAGTACCTGCAGATCGACCGCGCCGCCCGCACCTTCTTCCTGCTCGAGGGGCACTACCCTGATGGCCTGCAGGAGCTGGTGGCGGCGAACCTGCTCTCGCCCAGCGCCCTCTCCGACCCGGCGGGCCGGCGCCTCGCCTACTCGGCGGAGAACCTCGCTTACGAGGTGCAGCCGGTGGAGGGCGGCGAGCCGGTGGCCGAGCTGGGGGTGCGCGAGGCGATCACCGGCGACTTCCTGCTCGACCCGGACTTCCTCGACCTGCCCGAGAAGCCCGAGCGCCCGCCCCTGGTTCTTCTCGACTAGGTGCTCCTCGACCAGCCGTGGAATAAATCTGAGTCCAACTTTGTCAAATCCACTGCGAGTAGGCAGACTTTGACAACAACGGACTAAGAAAGCTGCGGTATACTTCCTGGGAGGCTGAAAGGTCCCCGGAAGGAGGAGAGCCAAAAGTGAGCAAGATCATCGGTATCGACCTCGGCACCACCAACAGCGTGGTCGCCGTCATGGAAGGCAGCGAGCCGAAGGTGATCGAGAACTCCGAGGGCACGCGCACGACGCCCTCGGTGGTCGCCTTCACCAAGAGCGGCGAGCGCCTCGTCGGCCAGGTCGCCAAGCGGCAGGCCGTCACCAACCCCGAGAACACCGTCTTCTCGATCAAGCGCTTCATGGGGCGCCGCTACGAGGAAGTCAACGAAGAGATGAAGATGGTGCCCTACCGCGTCGCGCGCGTCGGCAACGGCGACGTGCGCGTCGAGGTGCAGGGCAAGCAGTTCTCGCCCCCCGAGATCTCGGCCATGATCCTCGAGAAGCTCAAGCGGGCGGCCGAGGACTACCTGGGCGAGAAGGTGACCCGTGCGGTGATCACCGTGCCGGCCTACTTCAACGACGCCCAGCGCCAGGCGACCAAGGACGCCGGCAAGATCGCCGGCCTCAACGTCGAGCGGCTGGTCAACGAGCCCACCGCGGCGGCGCTCGCCTACGGCCTGGACAAGAAGAAGGACCAGACCATCGCCGTCTACGACTTCGGCGGCGGCACCTTCGACATCTCGATCCTCGAGGTGGGCGACGGCGTCGTCGAGGTGAAGTCGACCAACGGCGACACCCACCTCGGCGGCGACAACGTCGACCAGCGGGTGATCGACTGGATCCTCGCCGAGTTCAAGAAGGACCAGGGCATCGACCTCTCGCGCGACCCGATGGCCATGCAGCGCCTCAAGGAAGCGGCCGAGAAGGCGAAGGTCGAGCTGTCGACGGCGCAGGAGAGCGAGGTCAACCTCCCCTTCATCACCGCCGACGCGTCGGGTCCCAAGCACCTGGCGCTCAAGCTGACGCGGCCCAAGCTCGAGCAGCTGGTCGAAGACATCATCAAGCGCTCCGAGGGCCCCTGCCGGCAGGCGATCAAGGACGCCGGCGTCGAGGCGTCGCAGATCGACGAGGTGATCCTCGTCGGCGGCCAGACGCGCATGCCGGCGATCCAGAAGCTGGTCAAGGACCTCTTCGGCAAGGAGCCTCACAAAGGCGTCAACCCCGACGAGGTGGTGGCGGTAGGCGCCGCCATCCAGGGCGGCGTGCTCACCGGCGACGTCAAGGACATGGTGCTGCTCGACGTCACCCCGCTGTCGCTCGGCATCGAGACCTACGGCGGCGTGATGACGCGCCTGATCGAGCGCAACACCACCATCCCGACGCGAAAGAGCGAGACTTTCACCACCGCCTCGGACAACCAGACGCAGGTGGAGGTGCACGTGCTGCAGGGCGAGCGCGAGATGGCGCGCGACAACCGCACCCTCGGCCGCTTCCACCTGGTGGGCATCCCGGCGGCGCCGCGCGGCATGCCGCAGGTCGAGGTGACCTTCGACATCGACGCCAACGGCATCGTCAACGTCTCGGCGAAGGACCTCGGCACCGGCAAGGAGCAGAAGATCACCATCACCGCTTCGTCCGGGCTGTCGGACGCCGACATCGACCGCATGGTGAAGGACGCCGACGTACACCGCGAGGAGGACAAGAAGCGGCGCTCGCAGGTCGAGGCGCGCAACAAGCTCGACGGGCTCGTCTACGCCACCGAGAAGACCTTCGAGGAGCA
>DATNCU010000636.1:0-2538 GCA_035607145.1 Thermoanaerobaculia bacterium | reverse complement strand
CGCCAGGGCCTGCACCAGCGTGGCCCGCGCGCGCGGCAGATCCTCGGCGGCGATCTCGCGCTGGCTGCGCTGCACCAGCTCGTTGGCATGCGCGTGGCGGTCGGCGAGCGCGCGGTCCTTCGCCTTCAGGAAGATGTCGACGAATTCCTGGCTGTAGTTCTGCGGCTGGAACGGGTAGTCGGGCAGGTCGGTGAGCCCCTGCCGCAGCAGGTCGTAGGCGACGTCGCCGTGGCCGAGCTGGTCCTCGAGCCACGCCGCGGAGAGGAGCAGCCGCAGCCGTTCCGGCGGCGCCGAGGTGGCAACGGCGAGCTGGCGGTAGATGGCGGCGGCGCCCTCGAGGTCGCCGGCGGCGTACTTCTCCTCGGCCTGCTGCTCGAGCGTGGGAGCCTGCGGAGGCGGCGGCGTCGGCGCCGGGCTGGGCGGCGCGATCGGCGTCGGCGCGGCCGCCGGCTGACCCATCTCCTCGCCTTGCACGGCTCCCGGCGGCGGTGTCGCCGTCTGCGCCGCCGTGCGCGCAGCGAGCGGCCAGATGCAACAGGCCGCAACGAGCGCCGCGCAGAGCGGCCGGCCGCGGCGGCGGCGCGCGCGGAGGTCGCTTTCCATCAGGAAAGCGATGCTATCAGGGGGCGGGGAGGTCGCCCTGGACCTGAGTCAGCCGGCCCGAGGCGAGGTCGAAGGTGATCACCAGCTTGCGGCCGGCCGGCAGCTCGATCTGCTGGTCGATGGCGCTGCCCCCGGGAGAGTTGGGCTCGATGCGCAGCCGGTGCGCGCCGGGCTTCGCTTTGCGCCGCACGATCCCCGTTCCCAACTCGGTGCCGTCGAGCGTCACGCGACCCATCGGCGTGCCCACCTTCTGCTGCACCTGCACCAGGCTCGGCCTGGCGAACGGCACCGCGAGCCGCTCCGTCTCGCCCTCGGCGATCCGGACGCTGCTCTGCGCCCTGTCGTTGTAGTCGCCGTCGTACTCGAAGATCACGCGGGTGCTCGTTCCCGGCGTGACGGCGAAGCGCTGCTCGCGATCGAGACGGCGGCGTGTCTTGCCCACCGTCACCCACACGTCGGAGCTCCACGCGGCCGGCACCACGAGGTACGACGGCCGTGGCGTCGGCGTGGGTGTGGGCGCGAGTGAGGGTGTCGGCGTGGGTGGCGGGGGAGTCGCCGTCGCTACCGGCGTCGCCTCGGCGGAGGCGGCGAGGCCTCCCGGAAGCGGCGCCGCGCTGGCGGTGTCGGCCACCTCCTCGCGGCGAGAGTCGCGCGCGCGGTCGATCAGCCACCAGCCGAGCCCGCCGAGCACCAGCACTCCGGCGACGACCGCCACCCACGTCCCCCACGGAAAGCCGCGGCTGCGCATCGCCTGCGTCGAGCTGATGGAGTGCGGCGTGCGTCGCACGTCGACGCCGGTCCCTTCGAGGTCGAAGTCGCCGACGCCCGCCGGCGTCGCCGCTGCGGTGGCGATGGGCGCCGTACGCGCCCCCTGGTTCGGCGGCCGCTGCGGCGCGAAGGCACGCGTCTCGGCGATCTCCGCCCGCGACTCCGCGGCGAGCGCGGAGAGCCCGCCTGATGCCGCCGCACGCCGCGCCTGGATGGCGCGGTCGAGGTCGCGCAGCAGCTCGGTGCACGAGGGGTAGCGGCGCTCCGGCTTCTTCTCCAGGCAGCGGTCGATCACCGCGATCACTTCCGCCGGCGCGTCGGGTGCCGCGTCGCGCAGCGGCGGCGGCTGCTCGTTGAGGATCTGGTAGAGCACCGTCGAGATGTGCTGGCCGGTGAACGGCCGCTGGAACGACAGCAGCTCCCAGGCGGTGACTCCCCACGAGAAGATGTCGGTGCCGGGACCGATCGTCTCGCCGCGGATCTGCTCCGGCGCCAGGTAGGCGGCGGTGCCCAGGGTCATGCCGGTTTGGGTGAGACCGGTGTCCTGGTTGGTGAGCTTGGCGATCCCGAAGTCCATGATCTTCGCCGTGCCGTCCTCGAGGATGCGCACGTTGGCGGGCTTGATGTCGCGGTGCACGACGCCCTTGGAGTGCGCGTACTCGAGGCCGCGCGCCACCTGGATCAGGTAGAGCAGCTTCTCGGCGAGCGGGATGGCGTCCTTGCGCTTGATCTTGCGGTCGAGGTCCTCGCCCGACAGGTACTCCTGCACCAGGTAGGGGACGCCGTCCTGGAGCCCGAAGTCGTAGACGGTGACGATGTGCCGGTGCTGCAGGTTGCCGGCGATCTGCGCTTCGTGGAAGAAGCGGTTGCGGACTTCCTGCTCCTCGGAGCTGCAGCTCTTGATGGCGACGAAGCGCCGGATGTGCGGATCGAAACCTTTGTAGATGGTGCCGAAGCCGCCTTCGCCGATCTTCTCGGCGACTTCGTACTTTCCGATGGTGTGCATGAGGGGGGGCGCGGCGATGTTAACGCGACTTCGAGCAACGCGCTATCCTTCGCCGGTTGGCATGACCGAAGCCCTCGCCTCTCCGCCCACCGCGGCGGCCGCGTCGCCAGCTGGGTCGTCGCCAACCTGGGCGACCCACCTCGAGTGTTCGCGCACCGGCG
>DATNCU010000621.1:0-7638 GCA_035607145.1 Thermoanaerobaculia bacterium | reverse complement strand
TCCCGAGCGGCTCGAGCCGCGATCCGATCCAGCCGTTCTTCGCGAGCAGCGCGGTGAGCGTGATGCCTGCGACCGCGGTCGGCAGCGCGAACGGCAGGTCGACGAGCGCGTCGAGCAGGCGCCGCCCGGGAAAGCGGTAGCGCACCAGCACCCACGCCGCGACGCCGCCGCCGACTGCGGCGATCAGCGCCGCGCCCAGCGCGCCACCGAAGCTGAGCCCGAATGCCGCGAGCGCGCGCTTCGTCGTCACCGCCGCGAACAGCCCGCGCGGCCCCACGCGCGCCGCGCGCAGCAGCAGCGCCGCGAGCGGGATGAGCACCACCAGCGAGAGGTAGAGCGTCATCGCCCCGAAGGTGATGCCGAAGCCGGGAACGGCGCTGCTGCGCGCCGGCTTCACCGCGCGCTCCGCGCCATCTCGACTCGCTCCGCCGGCACGGCAGCGGGGTGGAGCGAGCGCACCACCAAGACCGGGCACGGGCGGTCGGCAAGGAGCTTCTCCACCAACCCGAAGAGGCCGAACGGCTGTCCACGTGGCGGCACCGGCGCCCCCATCACCAGCAGCTCGTGCTGGCCCTCAGTAATCTCGGCAAGGATCTCCCGGCGCGGCGTCCCGTGGCGCACGCGGGTAGTCACCTCGACGCCGCGACGCCCGAGGGCGCGCGCCGCGGCATCGAGGAACCGTCGCACGTGCGGTGGGGGCTCCTGAGCAGGTCCGGGGAGGACCGTCAGCACCGTCACCTGCGCTGCAAGGCGCCAGGCCAGCCGTTCGGCGAAGGAGACGTCCTCCTTGCCCGGCTCGCCCACCGCGATGCAGACCAGGATGCGACGCGGCAACGCCGCGCCGGGATCGACGAACAACAGATGATCGACCTCGGGACCGGGCATCCGGTTCTCCGCGCCTAACCAGTGGCGCGGCGCGGCGCCCTCCTCCGGGAGGTCGAACAACGCCAGGTCCCAGCCGTCGGGAGGCGGGGGAGCGCCGGCTTTCGAAATTGTGGAGGCCGTGCGCTCGGCGAGCGCGGCGGCGAAGCGCGCCGCCGGGCCGGGCTCCTCGGCCTCGCCGGCGCCGCGGCCGAGCACCAGCAGCCGCAGCGCGGCGGAGGCGAGCACGTGCACGCGCCGCACCGCCACCGGCACCTCGTCGCCGCTCTGCAGCGGCAGCCGCCGCGCCTCCGGTTGCGGGCGGATGGCGTCGAGCCAGACGAAGGCCGAGCCGAACGGCGCCGGCGGTGCCACCCCGCGCACGCCCGGCGGCGTCGGCAGCCGCAGCCGCAGCCGCTCGAAACTGCCGGCGAAGGTCGCCTCCTCGACGCGGGCGAGGCCGAGCTGTGCCGCGCCCGCTCCCGTCGCGCCGAGCTGCACGTCCTCGGGGCGGAAGACGACGCGCACGCGGCCGCCGGGCGCCTTCTCGGCGGTGACGCCGAGCGGCAGCTCCACCTCGCCCAGCCGCACGCCGCGCTCGCTCGCCTCGCCCACCAGCACGTTGGCGTCGCCGAGGAAGGTGGCGACGCGCTCCTGCCGTGGGTGCAGGTAGAGGTCGGCCGGCGCGCCCACCTCGAGCAACCGGCCGTCGGCGAGCACGGCCAGGCGATCGGCGAGGGCGAACGCCTCCTCCTGGTCGTGGGTCACGAAGACGGTGGTGATGCCGAGCTCGCGGTGGATGCTGCGGATGGCGTGGCGCAGCTCGACGCGGATGCGGGCGTCGAGGGCGCCGAACGGCTCGTCGAGCAGCAGCACCCGCGGCGACGCGGCCAGCGCCCGGGCGAGCGCCACCCGTTGCTGCTGGCCGCCGGAGAGCTGCCCGGGCCGCCGTCCGCCGTAGCCGGCGAGCCCCACCAGCTCGAGCAGCTCTTCGCGCCGCGCGCGCCGCTGGCCGCCGGAGACCTTCTGCACGCGCAGCGGGAACTCGACGTTCTCCGCCACGGTCAGGTGGCGGAAGAGCGCGTAGTGCTGGAAGACGAAGCCGATGCCGCGCCGCCGCGGGTCGGCGCGGGTGACGTCCTCGCCGTGCAGCAGCACCCGGCCGTCGTCGGGCTCCTCGAGGCCGGCGATGATGCGCAGCAGCGTGCTCTTGCCGCTGCCGCTGGGGCCCAGCAGCACGCACAGCTCGCCGGTGGCGATGCGCAGGTCGACGCCGCGCACCACTGTCACCTCGCCGAAGGACTTCGCGATCCCGCGCAGCTCGATCGACAAACCCGGCCCCTCCGGGGCGAGGGTGTCACCCCCGTGGTCGCGGCGTCAGTCGCGGGGCGGTATGCGCGCGGTTACGGCGCTCCGCGCGGCCGGAACTGTGCTAGCTTGCCGCCGCTCTCTACGTTCGAAAAACGGAGGCCTCCCCTATGAGCGCTCGCAGAGTCGTCCTCTGTCTCCTCGCGGTCCTCGTCTTGGTGGGAACCGGGGCCGCTCAGGCCGCCATCAATGGCACCAGCTACCCCTACAGTCGCGGCACCGCGGTCTCGATGGAGGACATGTCGACGGGCACCACGACCATCGTCGCCGCCAGCACCGACGACAACAACTCCCTCGTCTGGCCCATCGGCTTCGACTTCTGGTTCGACGGCGTGCGCTTCACCAGCTTCGGGGCCAACGGCAACGGCTTCATCAGGCTCGGCGGACCAGTCAGCGGCGCCAGCTTCACCAACGACCTCGACACGGTCACCAACGCGCCCAAGATCGCCCCCTATTGGGACGACCTCTGCGTCGGCAGCAACGGCAAGGTCCACTTCAAGACCATCGGCAGCGCCCCCAACCGCAAGCTGATCGTCGAGTTCTTCAACATGAAGTTCACCCGCGGCGCCAGCTGCACCGGGGCCGTCGGCAACGGCACCGTGCAGCTGTGGCTGTTCGAGACCACCGGCGTCATCGAGTCCGTCTACACCGCGCTGCCGGCCTCCGTCGACGGCGGTTACTCGGTGGGTCTGCAGTCCGGCGCGGCCACCAACTTCGCCGCCGTCACCACCGCCGGTGGCGGCTCGGTCTCTTACGTGGCGGGCAACGACACCCAGACGACCGCGACCACCGCCGGCAACGCCGAGATCTTCACCCCACAGGTCGCTACCGCCCCGAGCGGCCTCAACTTCACCGGCACGACCGGCGCCACCACCACGCTCAACTGGGCGGACAACTCGGGCAACGAGGTGGGCTTCGCCGTCTATCGCTCCGACGACGGCGGCACCACCTACTCCTTCATCACGCAGACCGCGGCCAACGCTACCTCCTTCGGCGACAGCGGTCTGCTGCCCGCCACCAACTATTTCTACCGCGTCTACGCCGTCACCGAGGGCGCCCTCAGCGGCCCCACCAGCAACAACGTCGTCACCACGGCTGCGACCGTCATCAGCTCGCAGGGGGCGGGCGGTCTGTGGAGCGCGCCGGCCACCTGGGCCGGCGGCAACGTCCCGGGCGCCGGTGACAACGTCACCATCGTCGACGGCTCCACGGTCACCATCGACACCGCGGCGGTGGCCGCCAACGTCACCGTCGGTCAGGGCGCCTCGGGCGTGCTGCAGTTCGACTCCGCCGTCGCCCGCTCGCTGACGGTGGGGCGCGACGTCACCATCGCGAGCGGCGGCACGCTGCAGACCGCCACCAGCGGCACGGTGACCACCCACGCCCTCAACGTCGGCAACAACCTCGCCAACAACGGCACGTTGGACATGTCGACCAACGGCAACACCGCCGGCGGCACGATCACCTTCACCGGCCCGCAGAACGCGACGTTGTCCGGCACCGGCGGCACCACCGACATCCGCCAGATCAACGTCAACAAGGGGACGTCCCCGGCGTCGATCCTCGAGATCCTTCCCAGCAACTTCACGGTGCAGGGCGTGACGACCGACGTCGCCGGCTGGTATGCGATGACCAACGGCACGCTGAAGATCTCGGGTACCTTCGCCGGCACCAACCGCGTCTTCACCGTCGCCGCCTACATCATCAACGCGGCCAACGGTTTCTGGCTCAACAACCCCAACTACACGGTGGCGGGCCAGAACGGCTCGCCCACCAACAACGGCCTGCTGCGCATCAGCCAGGGCACCTACACCGTCGGCACCGGTACCGGCAACTCGATGGGGTTCGGCCACGGCAGCACCACCACCGTCGAGGGCGGCGCGGTCAACACCACCGGCCGCTTCGGCGTCGGCGCGGCGGCCAACGCGATCATCTACAGCCAGAGCGCCGGCACCGTCACGGTGTGCACGGTCGGCAACGCCTCGACCACGCTCGCCAGCTTCGACCTCGGCACCGCGCTCGACTCGCTCATCAGCATCACCGGCGGCACCATCGTCACCCAGCTCGCCAACACCGGCGGCTCGGGCCCCCGCGACTACCGCCACCAGGCGGCGCAGGGATTCGCCAGCGCCAACGGCGGCACCCTGCAGCTCGGCAACGCCGCCTCCGGCGCCGCCAAGACCTTCTTCATGCGCGGCATCCTGCCGGGTACGACGGTGGTCACCAACACCTCGGCCGGCCACACCGGGCAGATGGACACCACCCTCGCCAACTACAACAACATCGCCCACGACATCCTGGTCAACTCGGGCGCCACCTTCAACCCCGGCAACATCATCTTCCTGATGGCCGGGCAGACGATGACCAACAACGGCACGCTCACCCACAACGGCGCGAGCAGCCGCTTCTACTGGTTCGGCGCCGGCCTCGGCGTGGCGCAGACCTACACCGGCACCGGTGTGACCACCGCGCCGATGACCAGCTTCGAGTTCGACAACCCGCTGGGGGTGACGCTGTCGTCGACCAACCAGGTGATCACCAACCGCGTCATCCTCTTCACCGGCAACATCACCGGCGCCAACAAGCTCACCCTCGGCAACGGCGGCGCCACGACTGGCATCGTGCAGATCGGCAACACCACGACGCCACTCGCCTCCGGCACCTTCGACCTGGCGCCGACCTTCAACCTCGGCACCGGCGGCCAGGTGATCTCCTACCTGCGCACCACCGCCTCGCGCGTCACCGGCCCCGAGGTCAACCCCGGCCGGGCGCTGACCACCATGACCTACGACGACAACGACCCCACCCACACGTTGACCGTCACCGGCGGCAACCTCGACGTCAACGGAACGCTCAACCTGACCAACGGCCGCGTCATCACCAGCGGCGGCAACGAGCTCCACGTCGGCGGCGCCGGCACCGTGGTGCGCACCGCCGGCCACGTCGACGGCCCGTTCCGCAAGACCTACAACGCGGCCGGCAGCAAGACCTTCGAGGTGGGCACCGCCAACGGCTTCTCGCCGGTGGCGATGAACAACGTCGCCTCGGGGGGCTTCCCGCTCGACATCACGGTGACCGCGGTGCAGAGCGCGGCGCCGAACATCTCGGGCACGGTGATCACCCGCTACTGGACCCTCAACGCGCCGGGCGTGACCTCGGCCGACGTGGTGTTCACCTACCTCGACCCCACCGACCTGACGACCTTCGGCGTCAACGAGGCCAACATGGTGGCCTGGCGCCACGACGCGCCCGGCCCGGCGGGATACACCAACCAGGGCGGCACCATCAACACCGGCGCCAACACCTGCACGGTCAACGGCGTCACCCAGTTCTCCGACTGGACGCTGGCGGAGCCCACGCCGACGCCGGTGGAGCTGCTCGAGATCACCGTCGACTGAGGCGTCGCGCAAGCGACTGAAGTGAGGCAGGGCGGTCCCAACGGGACCGCCCCTTCGTTTTCGGCAGCAAGTTGCCGCGCCTGCGGCTCCCGTCTACAATACGCAGCCCTTGGCGGCCGCTGGCTGCCCGGGATTCCACTGGTCGGGCCTCGTGGGGCAGTAGCTCAGCTGGGAGAGCACCACGTTCGCAACGTGGGGGTCGAGGGTTCAAGTCCCTTCTGCTCCACCATTCGCTCGCTTCGCTCGCTCATGGCGAGCAGAAGGGCCTCGGTCGTCGCGCTCCGGCGCTTCGCGCCGAGAGCGCTCTAGAGCAAGTCCCCGTTCTTGCCACAGCCACCGACCCTTGAGCTGGGATCGGTGAGCAGAAGGGCTTCGGTCGTCGCGCTCCGGCGCCCTACGTGAACCGCTCGAAGCGGTAGGCGAGCTCGGGGCCGCCCTCGCCTTCGTAGGCGAGCTTGGCGACTAGGAGGGTGAAGGGCTCGATGTAGCGCGCGGTGCGTAAGGGGCCGGCGTCTAGGGGATCGAAGCCGACGTCGCGGATGAGGCCGGCGGCGACTTCCTTGGCGGCGTCGTCGTCGCCGCAGTAGACGAGGGAAGGGCGCTTCTTTCGGCGTCGGGCTTCGTAGACGTTGAACAGCACCTCGCTGGGGACGGTGCCGAGCGCGGCGACGACGCGGGCTTTGCGGACCTTTTTGGCGAGCGCCTCTGCGCCCGACGAGGTGTCGGCAATCACCAGGGCGGTGTCGTCGTCGTTCATCGGCAGCGAGCAGCTGACGATGATCTTGCCCGCCAGGTTGCCCGCCTGGTGCAGCACGTCGTCGACTCGCGACCAGTGCACGGCAAGGAGGAGGACTTCGGACTCGCCGGCGGCCTCGGCCGGTGTGCCGGCCTTGGCCTTCCTTCGTCCTCGCGCCTCGCGGGCGAGGCGCTGGAGCTTGCGCTTGCTGTGCGAGTAGCTGAACACCACCTCGTGGCCGGCGCGGGCGAAGAGCGTTCCCAGCTTGCCGCCCATCAACCCGGAGCCGAGGACGCCGATGCGCATGGCTGCCCATGCTTGCACGGTTTAGTGCGGTGCGGGCGCAACCGCCGTCTCAGCGCGACCCGCGCCGCCGCGGCGGCCGAGGGGCAGCAGCATGGGGACGCTCCGGCGGTAGGCGGCGTAGGTCTCGCCGTGCTCCTTCAGCAGGTCATGCTCTTCGAGCTGGATGGCGACCAGGATGTACATCGTCGTCGACAGCGCGAACACCAGGTGAGTCACGGTCATGTGCGGTGTCGCCCAGAAGGCGAGGAGGAAGCCGAGGTAGAGCGGATGCCGCACCAGCCGGTAGGGCCCCGGCGTGCCGAAGTGGACGTGCGTGTACGGTCTGCCGCGCAGGACCAGCCAGACCTGGCGCAGGCCGAAGAGGTCGAAGTGGTTGATGAGGAACGTGGAGAGGAGCACCAGCAGCCAGCCGCCGGCGCACGTCGCGAAGAGCAACGCCCGTCCCGGCGGCGACTCCACCGTCCACACCTCGCCGCCGAGCGGCCGCCACTGCCACATGAGCAGCGCCAGCGCGACGCTGGCGAAGAGCACGTAGGTCGAGCGCTCGATCATCGGTGGCACGACGCGCGTCCACCGCTTCTTGAACCAGGGCCGCGCCATGACGCTGTGCTGCACCGCGAAGAGCGTGAGCAGCAGTGCGTCGACGCCGAGCGCCGGCCAGAAGGGCTGCGCCGGTGGGCTGTCGAGGCCCTTCGGCACCAGCAGGTTCCCCACGAACCCGACGGCGTAGAGGAAGGTGGCGAGGAAGGCGAGGTAGCAGACGGCCCCGTAGACGAAGAACGCGACGCGCTTGGTCATGATGCACCTCCGGGTGTTTCTTCCTCTCAAGGCGCAAGCCGCGCCCGAATCGCCTCACCGGCCGGTGCTACGATCGTCGACGACGCTCGGCGGATGGCCAAAAGCGATGGCGCAACCGGCAAATGGCGAGGGCCATCCCGCGCGCTCGGCGCGCGACGTGACGGCGCTGCT
>DATNCU010000613.1:0-2356 GCA_035607145.1 Thermoanaerobaculia bacterium | reverse complement strand
GGCCAGGGTGACTACCAGCGCCAGCAGGCACCAGGCGCTGACGTCGTCGACCGCGGCGCAGGCGATGGCGGTGGCGCCGAGCGGCGTCTGGGTGAGGCCGCGCTCGGCGAGGATCCGCGCCAGCACCGGGAAGGCGGTGATCGACATCGCGATGCCCATGAACAGGGCGAACGAAGTGAAGTGCGTGCCGGGCGCGGCAAGGCTGCGGTAGAGCATGAGCGAAAGCGCTGTGCCGAGCAGGAAGGGCACGGTGATGCTCAGATGGCTCACCCACACCGCGGCGTGCGCCATGCGGCGCAGGTGTGCCGCGTCGAGGTCGATGCCGACGATGAACATGAACAGCACCACGCCGAGCTGCGACAGCAGCCGCAGCGCGCCGAGCGAGGTCGAGGGGAAGACGAAGGCCTGCGCCGTCGGCCACACCCAGCCGAGTAGCGACGGGCCGAGCAGGATGCCGGCGATCATCTCGCCGATCACCGCCGGCTGGTGGAAGCGGCGGAAGAGGCCACCCATGAGTCGCGCCGCGACGACGATGACCACGACCTGCAGCAGCAGCAGCGGCAGCGGGTCTTTGAGGTTGGCGAGGAGCTGGGCGAAGAACCCGCCCTGGGCCGGCGGAGCGCCGTGCGCCGCAGCGGCCACCGGGGCGTCGGGCGCCGCTGGGGCTGTCGCCACGGGCCGCGGCGAGGCCTGGTCGAGCCCCGCACCCACGTGCAGGATGCCGACGATGGCCGCCACGAAGATGCCGATGACGACGAGGTAGACGGTGGCTTTCGCGATCAAGCGTGCGCTCCCACGGTGCCCGAGCCTAACCTCTGCACCATAACGCGTGAAATCGCGCCTTCGCGGCAAGAGATTAGACGGCCGCGAGGGCCGCGATTCCCCGCACCGGCCGCGTTTGGGCGATGATCGTGGCGTTCAGGAAGATGTTCTAGAAGACCTAGTGCAGAGCGTTCTGCCTTCCGGCACCCGGATCGGCCCGTACGAGGTGGAGGCGCCCCTCGGCAGCGGTGGCATGGGCGAGGTCTATCGCGCCCGCGACCATCGCCTCGGCCGCGCCGTGGCGCTCAAGCTGCTGCCGGCGCGGCTCGCCTCGGACCCCGACGCGCTCGCCCGCTTCGAGAGCGAGGCGCGAGCCGCCTCGGCGCTCTCGCACGCCAACGTCGTCACCGTCTTCGACGTCGGCCAGGACGGCGGTCGCCCCTGGCTGGCGATGGAGCTCGTGCCCGGCGACTCGCTACGCGCCCTGCTGAGGCGCGGGGCGCCACCGCTGCGTGAAGCCCTCGACCTCGCCTGCCAGCTCGCCGATGGGCTCGCCACGGCGCACGCGCGCGGCATCGTCCACCGCGATTTGAAGCCCGAGAACCTGATGGTTGGTGACGACGGGCACCTGAAGATCCTCGACTTCGGCATCGCCAAGCTCGCCCGTGCGCCCGCGGCCCCGGAGCCGGCTGCCACAGTCGTTGGCCAGCACGGCGTGCTGCCGGGCGTGCACGAGGCGCACACGCATCCGGGGACGATCCTCGGCACTGTCGGCTACCTCTCGCCCGAGCAGGCGCGCGGGCAGCCGGCGGACCCGCGCTCGGACCAGTTCGCCTTCGGCGCCATCCTCTACGAGCTGCTCGCCGGCGAGCGCGCCTTCGGCCGCGACACCGCCGTCGACACGCTGTCGGCGATCCTGCGCGAGGAGCCGCCGCCGCTGCCCGCCGAACGCGCGGCGCAGGTCCCGGCACCGGTGCTGTGGGTGGTGCAGCGCTGCCTCGCCAAGCAGCCGCGCGACCGGTACGGCTCGACGCTCGACCTCGCGCGCGATCTGCGACAGCTGCGCGACAACCTGGCTAGCCTGGGGACGCTGTCGTCGGGTCCGGCGGTCGGTGCTGTGGCAGCGAGGCGGCGGCCGCTGGTGTCGCGGCGGCAGGTCGTGGTGGGCGCCGCGGCGGTCGCGGCGCTCGCCGCGGCGTTTGCGGCAGGTGTGACGCTCGCGCCGCGACTGACGCGACGGACAACGGCGGCGACTCCCAACGCCACAGCCGCCGCTGAGGTGCCAGCGCTGCGCTACGTCTCCTACTCCGGCCGCGACTCCTCGCCGGCGCTGTCGCGCGACGGGCGCCTGCTCGCCTTCGTCTCCGAGCGCACCGGCACGCCGCGCATCTGGGTGCAGGTGGCTGGCGGCCGCGAGGCACCGCTCACCGATGGCCCCGACGCCGCACCGCGCATCTCGCCCGACGGCAGCTCGATTCTCTTCGTGCGCGCAGAGGGCGCGCGGCGCTCGCTCTACCGCGTGCCGCTGGTGGGCGGCCCGCCGCGCAAGGTGGTCGACGACGCCGCCGAGGGGGACTGGTCGCCCGATGGCCGG
>DATNCU010000605.1:0-6850 GCA_035607145.1 Thermoanaerobaculia bacterium | reverse complement strand
CGACGCCAGCAGGCGATCGACGGAAGGGAGCCGGCGGCGCGGATCGGCAGCCTGCTGCGACGGCATGGCGTCGCCGAAGATTCTAGAGCGACCAGCCGACCAGCGGTTCGAAGCGACCACGGTTCGACCACCTCCCGCGATGCCGCCGCCCCCGCGCCCCCCCGCCGGCCGACCCGGCCCCACCCGTCCCGGCCCGACGAGCGCCCAGCCCGGCCGGCCGCCGGCGGGCAAGCCGGGCGCGGGACCCGCAGGCGCGGCCCGGCCCGGTGCGCCGCTCGCCGGCGCCCGCCCCGCGGTGGCGGGCCGTCAGGTGCCGCCGGCGCAGGCTGCCCGCGCCGCCGAGGAGGAGCTGCTCGACCCGCGCTTCGACCGCCTCGACCGCCGCATCCAGCGGCTCAAGGTGGAGTACAACCGCTTCTTCGCCGGCGACACGCCCCATCCTCCTCAAGCTTTGCGCGACGAGATCGACGCCGAGATGCGCCGCCTGCGCGCCATCAACATGCGGCGCAGCGTCGACGGCTTCCGCTTCAGCGCGCTGGAGGCGCAGCTCAGCAGCTACTCGGAGATGTACGCCCGCCGCCAGCGCGCGATGGAAGAGGGCAGGGTGGCGCCGCGCCGCCCCTCCCACCCCGCCATGAAGCCGGTGCACGACGTCGACCTCGGCGTGGTGCTCCATCCGCGCCTCGATGGCGATGCCGTCGAGGCGCTCTTCCAGGGGCTCATCGAGCGCAACCGCAAGGCGCCGACGATGGACCTCGACACCTTCCGCAACTACCTGCAGCGCCAGATGGCGCAGATCCGCGACAAGACCGGCTGCGAGGCGGTGCAGTTCCGCGTCGTCACCGAGGAAGGGAAAGTGAAGCTCAAGGCCAAGCCCGTCGGCACCGCCGGCGCCAGCTGAGGACGATCGAGACCAGGAACTATCAGCGAGGAACCACCCCTCCGCGAGGAACCAGAACAGTGCGTAAGCTGCCGATGAAGATCCGCCTCCTCGTCCTCCCCGTCGTCGCCGCCGTCGCCCTCGCCGCGCTCGCCGCGGCCGCGGTGCCGCCGCCCACCGTCGACCGCGCCATCGCCGCCCAGCGCGCGCTCGCCCAGCGGCAGCCCACCGCCGAGGTGTGGAACGACCTCGGCAACCTGCTGCAGCTCGCCGGCCACGAGGCCGAGGCGCGCGAGGCCTACGAGCACGCGCTGTCGCTCGACGCCAAGCTGGTGAGCGCGCACTACAACCTCGGTCTGGTGCTGCGGCAAGCGGGCGAAGAGGGCAAGGCGAGAGACCACTTCCGGGAAGTGGTCGAGCTGGCGCCGAATGACGCCTGGGGCTGGTTCCAGCTCGGCGCGCTGCACGAGGCCCGCGGCGCCCAGCGGGCCGCCGTCGACGCCTACGCGCGCGCTTACGCTCTCGACCCGCGGCTCTCCTTCGGCGACGTCAACCCGCAGGTGATCGACAGCAAGCTCACCACCGAGTCGCTGCTGCGCGCGCAGCGCGAGCGGCCGGCGGCCACCGAAGCGCCGCGCGCCTACGAGGACCCGCGCCACATCGCCAAGCTGCTGCTGCCGCAGCCGCCGCCCGGCGCCACTCCCGGCGCGACGCCGGCTCCTGCGGGTCCCGAGGTTGCCGGGGCGCCGGCGACGGCCGGGCAGCCGGCGGCGGGAGCCGACCAGCGCGTGGGGCCGGAGGACATCCGCGCCGGCAACCAGGTCGGCGGCGTCGTCAAGCCTGGCCAGGATCGCGCGATGCCGCAGCAGCCAGGACTCTCCAACTACAGCGACCTGCTCCGCCAGCAGCTCGAGCTGCAGCAGGAGCAGCAGCGGCAGCTCGAGGAGGGCGGCGCCCCTCCCGAGGCGACGCCCGAGGGCGTCTACGTCCCCGGCGTGCGCAGCAGCGGGCAGCTCAGCTTGACGCTCGAGGAGTGGCAGCCGAGCTAAAGAGACCCGGATGCTAGATGGCGAAGCGGAAGTGGATCACCTCGCCGTCCCGGACCTCGTACTCCTTGCCCTCCAGTCGCAGTGAGCCGGCGTTGCGGCAGGCGGCGATCGAGCCCTGCCGCACCAGCTCTTCCCACTCCACCACCTCGGCGCGGATGAAGCCGCGCTCGATGTCGGAGTGGATGGTGCCGGCGGCCTCGCGGGCGTGGGTGCCGCGGCGCACCGTCCAGGCGCGCACCTCGTCCTCGCCGACGGTGAAGAACGACAGCAGGCCGAGCAGGGTGTAGCTGGCGCGGATGACGCGGTCGACGCTGGGCTCGGCGAGGCCGAGCTCGGCGAGGAAGTCGCGCTGCTCCTCGGCGGCGAGGCCGGCGATCTCCTGCTCGATCGGCGCCGAGACCACCACCGCCTCGGTGCGCGCGCGCCGCGTCCAGCCGATGCTCGCCGGGTCGGCGCCGGCGAGGTCGCCTTCGCCGACGTTGAGCACCACCAGCATCGGCTTGGCCGACAGCATCTGGAAGCCGCGCAGCCGGCGCTCGTCGTCGGGCGACAGCTCGACGTCGCGCAGCGGCCGCTCGCCCTCGAGCGCCGGCATCACCACGTCGGCAAGCAGCGCCTTCTCGCGCTCCTCCTCGGGCTTCAAACCACGCTTGGCCGACTGCGCGAGCCGATCGAGCCGCCGCTGCACCAGCTCGTGGTCGGCGAGGATCAGCTCCAGCTCGAGCTCGAGCAGGTCGCGCGCCGGGTCGACGCTCCCCGCCGCGTGCGGCAGCTCGGGGTCTTCGAAGGCGCGCACCACGTGCACCAGCGCGTCGACGGTGCGCAGCTTGCCGAGGTCGAGGCTCTCCGCGCCTTCGCCTTTTCTGATGCCGGGGATGTCGACGTACTCGACGGTGGCCGGCGTGTACTTCTTCGGCGAGAAGAGATCGCGCAGCTTGACGAGCCGCGCGTCGGGCACCTGTGCCACGCCGACGTTGGTCTGCCGCGACGCCGAGAACTTGTCGGTCGACTGGTGCGAGGCAGTGAGGATGTTGAAGAGGGTGGTCTTGCCCACCTTCGGGAAGCCGAGGATGCCGAGCTGCATGGGGATGCTCCGTCGTTGCGGTGAGCGGTGAGCTGGCGGGCGCGCGGCCGCCGGGCCGCGCATTGTGCCACGACGGGGCCGGCGCTACTCGCCGGCGCGCACTTCGAGGCCCGTGATGCGTAGCGTCGGGCTGCCGATCATCCCCGCGAGCGGGAAGAAGGCGAGGTCGCGCGCCACGCCGGCGACGCCGCGCAGCAGCGCGCCGATCGAGCCGCAGAGCCAGCCGCCGGCGAGCGGCCGCCGCGCGGCGCCGGCGTCGAGCTGAAAGCCGCACACCGGCAGCGCGAAGCGGCCGGCCGCGAGGTCGAAATGGCCCGGGCCGTCGACGTCGAGAAGGTAGCAGCCGCGGGCGATGTCGCCCACCAGCATCGCCGGCCGCACGCCCCCCTGCGGCCGCACGAAGAGGTGCGTCGGGCCCGGGCGCGGCAGGTCGCGGAAGCTCGGCCGCGCGCTGCAACCGCTCGCCACTCGCGCGCTCGCCGCGGGCGCAGCCGCCGGGGTGCCGGTGGTCGTGCTCGAGCCGCCGCGCGCCTGCCACCACGCGAGCAGCGGCTGGCGATAGAGCCCGCCTTCGATCAGCGGCACCGCGCGCGTCGGCACACCCTCGCCGTCGACCGCCGTAGCGAGCAGCCCGTTGGGCAGCCGACCGTCGTCGACCACCGACAGCTGCGGCGAGCCGATCCGCCCAGCACGGTCGACAAGAGGCGCCGCGCGCTCGCGCGCCTCCGGCCCGACGAGCAGCGGCAACAGCGCGGCGACCAGGCGCGCCGCCACCGCCGGCGCCAGCACCACGTCGCCGCTCTCGCGCTCCGGCAGGCTGCCGCGTGCGCGCACTGCCAGGCGGTCGGCGAGCGCGCGCGCGAGGGCCTTCGGTTGCAGCCGCCGCGCCTCGCGCGCGCCCTGCTCGACGGTGGCGCGCACCGGCGCGCCGAGCATCGCACCGGCCGGCGCCGACTCCGGCAGCGCAGCCACCAACCGCGCCCACGCCACGCGGTGCCGCCAGCGGGCGCGGATGCCGTGCGAGCTGGCGAGGGTCGAGGCGCTGGAGCCGTCCTCGAGCGTCGCCTCGACCAGCGTCGCGCCCGGCAGCTCGGCGGCGAGCGCCTCGGCAACAGCGTTGAGCAGCGCCTGCGCCTCGAGCTCGGTGAGCAGCGGGCTGTCGAGGTCGGGCGGGTCGCTCCAGCGCACCACCGGCGAGGGGTCGGGCAGCGGCGAGGGAAACCCCTGCGGCGCCGGCCACGGTCCCGCCGGCTCGGGCCGGCCGGTGCCGGCGGCGAAGAAGGCCGAGCGGCGGTCGCCGGCGCGCACCCCCCACCCCTCCTCCACCAGCACTTGATGCTCCGCCCCGGCGAGGCCGAGGGCGAGCCGCCGGCTGCGCCCCTCCTTGAGGTAGACCTCGGCCTCCGGCAGCCCGGCGCGCTGCAGCGCCGCGAGCACCGCCTCGGCGTGCTCTTCCGCGCGGGTGGCCTTCACCGTGCCGCCACCGTCACCTGTTCATCTCGATCGTCAGATGCACCTCGACCATCAACTGCTGACCTCGACGCCGCCGATGAGAAGCTCCGGCGCGGCGCCCCACACCGGCAGCCGCTGGCCCCCCTTGGCGCACCAGCCTGCACCCGCGGGCACCGCCTTGCCCCCCACCGCGCCCACCTTGCCGAGCAGGTCGGCGAAGCGGCCGGCGATGCGACACGGTCCCACCGGCTCGTGCAGCGCGCCGTCGCGGATGCGCCGGCCGTGCGCGAAGGCGAGCGTGAAGTCGCCGCTGTGCGCGTCGAGCCGGCCGCGGGTGGGCTCGGCGAGGTAGAGGCCGTCGCCCGCCTGCGCCACCAGCTCGTCGAGCGTGCCCTCGCCGGGGAGCAGCCGCAGGTAAGAGGAGCGCGGCGCCGGCAGCCGGTGCCGGCTCTCGCGCCGCCCCGCGCCCGGCTGCAGGCCGCCGAGCCGCCGCGCCCAGCGCTGGTCGGCGAGCGGCTGGTCGACGACGCCGCCGCGCAGCAGCCAGCGCGGCAGTACCGGCGTCCCCTCGTCGTCGCTCGCCCGCCGCACCGGATGCGGCGCGCCGGCCGGGTCGTCGAGCACGTCGAGCCGCGCCTCCGACAAACGCACGCCGCGCGCCGCTTCCGGCGCACCGACCTCCGCCAACGTGTCGGCCTCGAGCGCGTGCGCCACCGCTTCGTGCAACAGCGTCGCCGTGGAGTCCGGCGCCAGCACGACGTTGGCGGTCGCGCTCTCCGGCGGCGGCGCCTCGCGCGCGCGGAAAGCCTCGGCGAGCCGGCCCGCCACCACCTCCGCTGCCTCGTCGCCGAGCTCGACGAGCAGGCCGCCGAGGCGCCCCCACGCCAGCTCGACGCGGTAGCTGTACCAGCTCTCGCGCTCGGCGGCGGGGAGCAGATGCGGCGTCACCACCTGCAGCTCGCGGCGGTGGCGGCGCAGGCTCAGCCGGTAGGGGAAGGCGACGCGGCGCTCGCGCAGCGCGCGGTCGAGCTGGCGCGGGAAGGCCTGCAGCTCCGCCGTCGCCGGCAGCCCGCCCCACGGCCGCACCAGCGCCGGCGGTAACGGCGCCGCCGCCCGCGGGTAGACCCGCGCCACCTGCCGCACGGCGTCGACGAAAGCCTCGGCGTCGAGGCGGTCGCGGCTCGCGAGCCAGCTCTTCTCGCCGCGGCAGAGGCGCACCGCGAGGCCTTCTTCGCGCCGCAGGCGCACGCCCGCCGGCTCGCCCGACGCCGGCAGCTCCACCACCTCGACGCGCTCGAGGAAGGCGTCGACGAGGTCGTCGGGCCCCTCGGCGAGCTGCGCCAGCGCCCGGGCGAGGGCGGGGCGGTCGAGCTCGCCGAACGGCATCGCGGCAGATTGTAGGATGCGAGCTCCATGAACGAAGGCGGCCGATGAGCGAGACGGTGAGGGACGCGGCGGCCGACGAGCTGGCGCGGCGGCTGGAGGCGGCGCGCAGCGGCGGCGGCGACGAGCGCGTCAAGAAGCAGCACGCCGAGGGCAAGCTCACCGCCCGCGAGCGCGTCGAGCTGCTGCTCGACCCGGCGTCCTTCGTCGAGCTCGACGCGCTGGTCGTGCACCGCTGCCGCGACTTCGGCATGGAACGCCAGCGCATCCCCGGCGACGGCGTCGTCTCCGGCTACGGCACCATCGACGGCCGCATGGTCTTCCTCTTCGCCCAGGACTTCACCGTCTTCGGCGGCTCGCTGTCGGAGACCAACGCCCAGAAGATCTGCAAGGTGATGGACCTCGCGGTGGAGAACGGCGCGCCGGTCATCGGCCTCAACGACTCCGGCGGCGCCCGCATCCAGGAGGGGGTCGCCTCGCTCGGCGGCTACGCCGACATCTTCCTGCGCAACACGCTCGCCTCCGGCGTGGTGCCGCAGATCTCCGCCATCATGGGGCCGTGCGCCGGCGGCGCCGTCTACTCGCCGGCGATCACCGACTTCATCGTCATGGTCGAGGGGACGAGCTACATGTTCGTCACCGGCCCCGACGTCATCAAGACGGTGACCCACGAGGACGTCAGCAAGGAGGAGCTCGGCGGCGCCCACACCCACGCCGCCAAGAGCGGCGTCTGCCACTTCACGACGGGGAACGACGCCGCCTGCCTGGCGCTGGTGCGGCAGCTGCTCTCCTACCTGCCGAGCAACAACCTCGACGAGCCGCCGCACGGCAACAGCAGCGACGACCCCGAGCGCGAGGACGCGGCGCTCGACACCCTCATCCCCGCCGACCCCAACAAGCCCTACGACGTCAAGCAGCTGCTGCGCGCCATCGTCGACGACGGCGAGTTCCTCGAGGTGCACGCCGACTACGCGCGCAACCTCGTCGTCGGCTTCGCGCGCA
>DATNCU010000601.1:0-2465 GCA_035607145.1 Thermoanaerobaculia bacterium | reverse complement strand
TGTCGGAGGACCCGCCAGCGCGGCGCCACGGCCTCAAGTGCAGCAAGCCCCCGACGCCCCTGCCGAATCCACCGCAGAATGTTCACACGCACCGACTGACACCACCCCCACCGCCCCCTCAGCTTAAGGCGCGAGCCCAGGCGATGTGCGCGAGGATGGTGCACGGCCCGAACTGCCCGCCGGCGCTCTGGGGGCGGGCCTCGTAACGGAATCGGCGCCTAATCAGCCGCCTTGCCGCCAAGCGCGTCGCCGGAGAGCAACGCGTTCCACACCAGCGGATGGGTCCCGATCGTCTCGCCGCGCCAGATCGGGTTGATGGCGAAAAGGACAATCTGCCCCTGTCCTAGCGGCGCGCGCACCACGGCCGCCTTCTGCGCCAAATCGCCGCCGTGCTCGAGGAGGCCGGCGAGCAGCAGCTCGTCGGCGTCGCCGAAGCGCAGCAGCGTCTTCGGGCGCATCGCTTCGGGAATGACGAACGGGTTGTCGCGCGTCTGCTCGACGGAGAGCGGCGTCGCCTCCCACGCCTCGACCTTCGGCGCCTCGGCGCGCTTGGGCGGCGCCGGGCGGCCGATGACGGAGTCTTCCTCCTTGGGGCCGCCGCGGCCGGTGGGGCGGTCGGCGCCCGGCCGCGACCAGCCGCGGAAGGCGGCGTTGCTGAGCTCGAAGCTCATCCCTTCGGCGCTGTAGACGGCGAGCGAGTCGCCGAGCCCGTCGGCGATGGGCGACTTGGCGTCGGGGAAGCGCGCCTGCAGGATGCTGCCCACCACCTTGAGGCTGCCCGAGTCTGAAACGCGCACGCCGGGTACGAAGCCGCGCTCGACGAGCAGCTGCGCCGCGTCCTCGGCGGCGATCAGCGTGCCGCCCTTCTCGACGAAGGTGCGCAGGTTGAGCAGACCCGCAAGCCCGAGCCCGGGACGCATGTCGTCGGTCTCGTCGATGGTGAGGTTGGGTGTCTCCGGCGTCGTCTTCCACGGCAGCGGCTCGCCCCACTCCGTCGGCGCGCCATTCACGGTCAGCGACGTCGGGATGCCGACGGGCGGGAAGAGGATCGCGTCGTAGCGGGCGCGCAGGTCGGGCGTCGCCGCCACGTCCTGGGTGCTGATGTAGTCGTAGGGCAGCTTCAGCAGGTCGAGGCGCTGGCGCCACCAACCTTCGCTCTGCGTCCACTGCCAGGTGTGGAGCAGGGCGAGGCGCGGCTTGCCCACCGCCCGCGTGGCGACCTTCGGCGCCGCCGCCACCGCCTCCACCGCCACACCGAAGCCCTCGGCTGCGCGCTTCACTGCGTCGGCATCGGCGCCGCGGACGATCCACGTCCCCGCCACGTAATTGCGCTTGCCGCTGCTGAAGCCGGCGGTCGCCGCCTCGACGGTGGCGTCGCCGAGGGCGTAACGCAGCGACATCATGGCGTCGTCGCCGCGCTGCGCGACGAGATGCACCGGGCCGCTGCCGGTGACCCCGCCCCTGGTGCTCACCGCCCCCTCGACCGGCTTCGCCTTCGCCGCCAGCACCCGCGCGTCGGTGATGCGCACCACCTCGGTGCCGAAGGTGTCGCCGAAGCTCCAGCCGGTGTCGTCGTAGGGGCGCTTCTGCGGATCGTCGGGGCTCCAGTACTGACGGTCGAGCAGTGCGTCGGCGATGCGGCTGTAGGGCTGGTCCATGCGGACGAGGTAGGTGCCGGCCGGGAAGGTGCGCGTGGTGGGCTTCTTCTCCTCCGCCTGGCCGTCCTTGCCGTCCGGCTTGTCCTTGCCCTTGCCGTCCTTGCCATCCTTGCCATCCTTGCCATCCTTGCCGGCGCCCGGCACCTCGACGGTGAATGCCGAGTCGGCGCGAGTGATCTCGACGTGCTGCGCCTGCAGCACGCGCAGCAGCTCGGCCTGCGCGCCCGGCCGCTTGGGGTCGCCGGGCAGCACGTAGGCGGCCGGCCCTTCGCGTTTCGGCTTTTCCACCGAGCGCTTGCCCTTCTGCCAGAAGTTGCGCAGCAGCAGCTCGCGGTTCTGCGCCGTGAAGGCTAGCGAGACGAGCAGCCCCGTCTGCTGGTAGTTGTTGTTGTTGCGCTGCGACCACTTGACCTGCGGATACGGCGGGTCCTGGCGGTACCAGGTGCGGCTGCTCTCGTCGGCGTCGAGCTCGCGCACCTGGGTGTCGGCGCCGCCGTTGCCGAAAGTCTCGTAGAGGCGGGAGACGCCGTTGTGCATCGCCGCCATGAACATCAGGTAGCCGGGGCTCCAGGTGTCGAAGTAGCCGTGGGTGTAGACGCCCGGCATCCCCATCTTGGTCATCTCGGCGACGTTGGTCCAGCCGAAGAGCTGCCACTCGTTGGTGAGGATGGGGTCGACCCAGGCGTTGTAGGGCCCGTCGCCCACCGTGTTGTCGTAGAGGAAGGGCACCGACTCGTGCAGGTCGTGCAGCACCTGCGCGTGCCAGCCGAGGTAGGTGTCGAGCACCTGCCGCGACAGCGACAGCGT
>DATNCU010000019.1:0-3450 GCA_035607145.1 Thermoanaerobaculia bacterium | reverse complement strand
AGCACGGTCTACCTCGACATGTCGTTCTTCGCCGACCTCGAGCGGCGCTTCGGCGTCCCCGGCGACTTCGCGCGCGCCTACGTCATCGCGCACGAGGTGGGGCACCACGTGCAAAACCTGCTCGGCATCTCCAGCCAGGTGCAGGAGCAGCAGGCGCGCAGCGGCGAGGAGGAGGGCAACGCGCTCTCGGTGCGTCTCGAGCTGCAGGCTGACTGCCTCGCCGGCGTTTGGGGGAACCACGCCAAGCAGGAGCGCGACTTCCTGGAGAGCGGCGACATCGACGAGGCGCTACAGGCGGCGTCGGCCATCGGCGACGACCGCCTGCAGGAGCAGACCCGCGGCTACGTGGTGCCGGAGAGCTTCACCCACGGCTCCTCGGCGCAGCGTGTCGAGTGGTTCCGCCGCGGGCTCGAGAGCGGCGACCCGCGCCAGTGCGACACCTTCGGCGGGCGGTGAGGCTCGGGCGGAGGGTGAGGCCCGGGCGGAAGCCCGGCCGGGCCTCGCAGTGACCTAACGCGGGTAGGACGCCGAGCTGTCGCGCGCGTTGGCGAGCACGCGGATGTCGTCCGCCACCAGCGTGCCGCGGACCTGGTCGACGTCGACGGCGACGATGTCGCCGGCCTCGAGGTTCTCCGGCCGGTAGGTCTCGTTGCGGAAGCTCACCCGCGTGTCGTTGTCGTAGTAGAGCGTCAGCAGCTCGCTGCCGCGCGCGAGGTCGCGGTCGTAGTACTGCACCCGCTCGAGGGTGACGGTGCGGTCCTCGCGGTTGACGCTGCGCACGGTGCCGCGGATGTCCTCGTCGCCCGCCGTACCGTAGCTGCCATAGCGGTCGTCCTGCGGGTACGGCGTGCGCGAGTAGGGATCGTTGCCGCCGTAGCGGCCGTTGCTGCTCACGTCGTAGGTGACGTCGATGCGCTCGGCGACCAGCCGGCCGCCCACGTCGCGCACGTCGGCGATCACCTCGTCGCCGACCTCGAGGCTGTCGGGGCGGTAGCTGTTGCCCTGGTAGACGACGCGGGTCTGGTTGTCGCAGTAGACCGTGGCGCGGTTGCCGCTGCCGTAGCCGCCGCTGCCGTAGGTGCCGCGGTCGCGGTTGTCGAGGTAGGTCGAGGAGCTCGAGTTGTCGAGGTCGATGCGGCAGTCGCCGCCGGCCACGTCGACGTTGCGGACGATGCCTTTGATCTCCCTCGGGTAGTTGCCGCTCGGACCGTTGATGATGTCGCCGATGTCGCTGCTGCCGCAGGCGCCGAGCAGCAGCGCGACGCCGAGCGCGGCGAGGACGCTGGAAGTGGTGCGGGGTCTCATGGTGTAGGGCTCCTTCTTATGGGCACGCAGAACCGGCCCGTACGCCCCGCCACAGCAGGATGCGTGCCGCCGGCGCGCACTCGCGCGCTCGCGGGGGCTCGCTCAGGTGACGCGGGCGAGGTTGCGCTGGTTGCCCACCAGCCGGCTGTAGGCGACGCCGGCGTGGTACCAGTGCAGCAGGTACGCCTCGTAGAGCGCGCGCAGCCCGAAGCGCAGTCCGGAGGGCGTCGCCGCCGGCGCCGGCGAGCAGCCCGCTTCGATGCCGAGACCGCGGGCGAGCGCCGCCACGCGTGCGAGGTGCAGGGGCTCGGAGACGACGAGCAGCCGCCGCCAACCACCCTGCCGCAGCGTGGCGCGCACGTAGATGAGGTTCTCCAGCGTGTGGCGCGAGCGGTGCTCGCAGAGGATCGCCTCGCCGGGGATGCCGAGCTCGAGCAGGTGGTCGCGGCCCGCCTCCGCCTCGGTGCGGGTGGCGTCGCCGGTCAGGCCGCCGGCGACGATGAGGCGCGGCGCGAGGCCGGCGCGGAAGAGGTCCGCCGCGTGCGCGAGCCGCGCCGTGAACTGCCGCGTCGGCCGGTCGCCGCGAAGAGCGCGGCCGACGACGAGGATGGCGTCGGCCGGCGCGCGCTCGTCACGGCGAGCGACGCCGAGCACCTGGCGAAGCCGCAGCAGCACCGGCAGGCCGAGGCCGAGCAGTGCGGTGACCAGGGCGACGGCGAGCGACGCGAAGCCGCCGGGGCCGAGGTAGTCGGACCAGCGTTCGTTGACGTGCCGAGGCATCTGGAAGCTGCCGGGAAGCTGCCGGGAAGCTGCCGGGGTTGCCGGCAGTATAGCGCCGGCTCGCGTAGTAGCCGGCGCGCCGTGCGCGCAGGCCGCACGGCGAATCCGAGGTGCCGGCCCACCTTACGGCTGGCGCGGCTTGCCCTGCTGCTGGCGGAAGGCGCCCGGTCGGCGGGCCTTGGCCCAGGCGGCGGCGCCGCGGCGGTGCCCTGGTGGGCCCACGCCGGCGGCTTCGCCACCGGCCTTCTGCTGCATCGCCAATTCCTCGGCGGAATCCGCCGCGCTGCCGCGAAGGCGTGAGACCGCGACCTGCGCCTGCGCCTGCACGCGGTCGAGGTCGTAGATGTCCTCGAAGAAGGCGACGCCACCGTCGGGCCCCGGCATGGCGGTGAAGTAGAGCAGGTAGACCGGCACCGGCTCGGGCAGCTTCACGTCGCGCTGCTCGCCGCGGTCGATGGCGGCACGCAGCTGGCCGCCGCTCCACTGCGGGTCGTCGCGCATCAGGTAGTCGGCGAGGTCGAAGGGCCGCTCGACGCGGATGCAGCCGTGGCTCTCGTTGCGGTCGGCCTGGTCGAAGACCGCGGTCGCCGGCGTGTCGTGGAGGTAGACGTCGTACTTGTTGGGGAACATGAACTTCACCTTCCCCAGCGGGTTCTTCTCGCCGGGCCGCGCGCGCACGCGCAGGCCGCTGTTGCTGCCCACCTCCCAGACGCGGTCGGGGGACACCACCGGCGAGTTGTCACGCTCGCCGTCGACCACCTCCATGTCGTTCTCGTACAGGTAGCCCGGGTTCTTCCGCAGCTCGCCCAGCATCTCCTTGGTGAAGATGCCGTTGGGCACGTTCCAGTAGGGGTTGAGCACCAGGTAGCGGATGCGGTCGGCGAACACCGGCGTCTCCCACCCCTCCTCGCCGACGACGACGCGCATCGACATCACCTCGCGCCCAGACTCCTCGACGTCGAGGTTGTAGCCGGGCAGGTTGACCACCACCGCGCGCGGGCCGAAGTCGTCGGGCACCCAGCGCCAGCGCTCGAGGTTGACGGCGATCTGCCGCAGCCGCGACAGCACCGGCACGTTGAGCTCTTCCTGCGTCTCCGGCCCCAGACTGCCGTCGACCTCCACCGTGCGCGTGGCCTGGAAGTGGCGCACGGCGTCGGCGAGCTCCTTCGAGTAGGGCGCCTGGCCCCCCGCCGGTGCGGCGGCGAGCCCAGGCGGTACGGCGGCGAGGAAGCCCTCGGCCTGCAGCCGCGAAGCGAGCGCCTGCAGGCGAGCGGCATCTCCCTGCTCGCCCTCGGTCAGCACCGGCCCCTTCGGCACCGTCGGCCAGCCGCCGTTGATGGCGATCTGCCGATAGCGCTGGAGGGC
>DATNCU010000597.1:0-3014 GCA_035607145.1 Thermoanaerobaculia bacterium | reverse complement strand
GGTGAAGGGACTGCTCTCGTTGATGCTGCTCCAAGACTCGCGCCGCGACGCGCGGCTCGACGCCGCGGGCGAACTCGTCACGCTGGAGGAACAGGACCGCTCCCAGTGGGATCGCGGCGAGATCGCCGAAGGCGTTCCCCTCGCCGAGGCCGCGTTGCGCGAGGGCGGTGCCGGCTTCTACGCCGTGCAAGCCGCGATCGCTGCGCTGCACGGCGAGGCACCGCGCGCGGAAGACACCGACTGGCGCCAGATCGCGGTGCTCTACGCGCTGCTGCTGCGGCTGCACCCCTCGCCGGTCATCGCGCTCAACCGCGCCGTGGCGGTGGCGATGACCGGCGCGCTCGAGCGCGGATTGCGGCTGCTCGAAGACATCGAGGCGCGGGGCGAGCTCGCTGGCTACCACTTGCTGCCAGCTGCCAAAGCCGATCTGTTGCGGCGCATTGGACGCAGCGACGAGGCAGCGGCGGCGTATCGCGATGCCCTGACACTCGTCACGCCGGCGCCTGAGCGCCGTTACCTCGAGCGGCGGCTTCTCGAGGTCAGCAGCTTGGCTCCCGAAGGCTGAGCGCTCGCTGCAGCAAGTCGACGAAAGCCTGCGCCATCCAGCTGGGGTCTTCGACGATGAGAGCGTGGCCGGCGGTGGGGTGCTCGACGGCCTCGGCCCGCAGCGCGGCCGCCAGCTCGCGGCAGGAGTCGGGCTTCATGACCTCGTCGCCGCCGGCGACGACGACGAGCGCGGGGCAGCGTACTCGTGAGGCGGCGACGGAGACGTCGTAACTGCGGACGGCGGCGAGGATGCCGAGGAGGCCTTCGAACCACCAGCGCGGCAGTGCCGCGACTTGGGTGCGGCGGGCGGCGAGGTCGGCGGCGTGTTCTTCGCGCCACGCTGCGGAGAAGAACTGGTCGGCCATGAGGTCGTGGACGAAGCCGAGGTCGCCTCCGGCGAGGCCGTTGCGGATGAGGGTGATCATGCGGTCGGTGCTGGCGTCCATCGCTTCGTCGGCGCGGATCGCCGCTGTGGCCACGACCAGCGAATGCACGAGCTCGGGGTGCGCCGCGGCCAGCTCGACGCCTACCAGGCCGCCGAACGAGGCGCCGACGACGTGCACCGGGCCGAGGTCGAGGTGGTGGAGGAGTGCCGCGACGTCCTCCGCGTGCGCTGCGAGCTGCTCATGCGCGGCGCCCGGGCTGCGCAGTTGGCCGCGGAAGTCGCAGCCGATCAGCCGATAGCGCTGCCCACCGCCCTCCGCTCGCACGGCGCGCAGCGGCGCGGCCACCGGCTCCCAGGCGGCGAAGCTCATCATGCCGCCGTTCAAGAGGAGCAGCGGTTCGTCGCCTTCGGCGTCGACCTGGTGAGCCAACACCTCTGCGCTTGCGGCGGGGCTGTCGGTCATGGGCGCGGAACTTACCTCGCTTGTTCGTCGTCCAGCTGGTCGCCGTGCCGTTTCGGTCTGCCGGCGACTCGCCGCCTAGCCGCCTTCGCTCTATGCCGCACTGCGGCTTGCCAGCGTTCGGGAACGACCCTATCATCAATTCCCAACCAAGCGTTCGGTTTTTTTCGGCGCGGCCGTAGCAACCGCGGAGGACCCGGATGGCGGCGAGGAAGCGGCAGGAGGAGAAGTCCGAGGCCTCGGTGAGCGCCGTGCTCGACGCCGGGCTCGAGCTCTTCTCCACCCAGGGCTACCGCGCCACGACGCTGCGCGACATCGCCTCGAAGGCCGGGCTCTCGGTGGGCAACATCTACCACCACTTCCCCGATAAGCACGCCATCTACCAGCGGCTGATCGACCGTTACTGGGAGCGCCTGCTCGACCCCGAGCTGCCGCTCAACCAGGTCTTCGCGCGCGCCACCTTTCCCGAGGACCTCGAGGACATCGCCGCCGCTATCGAGCAGGTGGTGGGCGACAACGCCGCCCACATCCTGCTCATCTACGTCGACATCATCGAGTTCCAGGGCGATCACGTCCGCGCCTTCTACGAGGGGATGGCGAAGCGCTTCGCGGCCGCCTACGGCCCGCGCTTCGCGGCGCGCAAGAAGGCGGGCGAGTTCGGCGACGCCGATCCGATGACGGCGGTGATGGTGGCCACCCGCTGGCTCTTCTACTTCTTCACCGTCGAGAAGTGCTTCGGCGTGCCGCTGCACCTCGGCATGACGAGCGGCCAGGCGACGACCGAGTTCATCCGTCTGCTGCGCTACGGCCTGTTACGCGACCGGCCGCAGAACGGCGGGCGTCCACGATCTGCAGTGAAGAAAAACAGTGCGGCGAAACGAAACAGTGCGGCAAAACCAGCGGCGCGAGCCCGCAATGCAAGGCAATCGAAGGAGGAGAGTCATGGTCGGTGAAATCGAAGCAGGGAAGATGAGCGGCATGCCGCGGCGGTGGTTGCTGGCGCTGGGTCTCGCCGGCGTCCTCGCCGCGTGCTGGTGGCCGGCGGCGGCGCAGGCGCAGGACCAGACGGCTCCGGCGGCGCAGACAGAGGACGAGAAGCAGGCCACGGCGGATGACAAGGCCGCGACCGAGGAGTCGCCCTACCGCACTCCCGAGGCCTCCGAGGAGGTGACGGTCACCGCCCGCCGCCGCGAGGAGAACGTGCAGGAGGTGCCGGTCGCGGTGACGGTCAAGACCGCCGAGGCGCTCGAGGACGCCGGCACCGCCGACATCGGCGAGCTGCAGGGCGAGGTCCCCAACCTCTCGATCTACGCCGGCCGCAACCAGTCGACGACGCTCACCGCCTTCCTGCGCGGCGTCGGCCAGGCCGACCCGCTGTGGGGCGTCGACCCGGGAGTCGGCCTCTACATGGACGACGTCTACATCGCGCGGCCGCAGGGCGCGCTGCTCGACGTCTACGACGTGCAGCGCATCGAGGTGCTGCGCGGCCCGCAGGGCACTCTCTACGGCAAGAACACCATCGGCGGCGCCATCAAGTACGTCAGCCGCGACCTCGCCGACCAGCTCACCGGCGGCGTCTCGCTCACCCCCGGCAGCTACGGCAACCGCGACGTGCGCGCCAGC
>DATNCU010000552.1:0-2097 GCA_035607145.1 Thermoanaerobaculia bacterium | reverse complement strand
CCTCGAAGTAGCCGACGACGTCGACGGCAAGCTGGGCCGAAGCGCTTTCGGGCGCGGCGTCGACGCCGACCGCAAGCAAGCCTCGCAAGCCGCGGTCGAGCGGCACGGTGATCGTGGTGCGCTGCTCGCCGCCGGCGCCTGAGGCGAGCGCCAAGCCCTCCGCGAGATTGCGGCCGCCCGGGACCGCGACGATGCGGGACGTGCCGGGTGCGACGGCCGCGAGCTCGACCAGCACCGCGTTGGCGCTCTCCGGCACCCCGCACGAGCCGGCATCGATGGCGAGACGCTGCGGTGCGCCGGGGAGCAGCGGCTCGCCGGTGCGGGCGTCCACTACCGAGCAACGGGAGATGGGGAAGTAGGCCGGCGCCGCCGCCGCGGAGGCCGCGGGCAGGGCTGTCGCCAGCGCCAAGGGCACGAGGAGAATTTTGCGCATATGACATATTCTAGGTCAGGAACGCGCACGAGCGCCAGAGGGTGCGAAAGGGCTGCCGTTGCCCGCCGGCCGCTGGCCGGTGCCGTACGATCCGCGCGCTTTGCGCACGCTGCTCGACGACCTCGCCTCGCGCCAACTGGTGGTCGTCACCGGCAAGGGCGGAGTCGGCAAGACCACCGTGGCGGCGGCGCTCGGCTCCGCCCTCGCCGACGCCGGCCGGCGCGCGCTGGTGCTCGAGGTCGATCCGCGCGAGAACGCGCATCGCATGCTCGGCGTCCCACCGTCCGGCGGCGAGATCGTCCGCGTGCGGCCGCGACTGCTGCTGCAGAACCTGCGGCCGCGCGCCGTGCTCGACCAGCTGGTGCGCGAGCAGGTGCGCATCGGGCCGGTGGTGCGCCGCATCCTGTCGAGCGAGGTCTACCGTCACTTCGCGGAGGGCGCGCCGGGCTTCAAGGAGCTGGCGATCCTCGGCCACGCGGCGCGGTTGGTGCGTGGGCTCGAGCGGGTCGAGTCGTCGCGCTCGCGCCGTTCGCGTAGCGTCGCGCCACCGAGCCCCGATGTCGACGTCGTGGTGCTCGACGCTCCCGCGACGGGTCACGGACTGTCGCTGCTGCTCGCGCCGCGGCTGACTGCCGCGACGGTGGGGCAGGGGCCGTTCGGCCGCCTCGCTGCCGAGCTCGCGGCGACCGTAGACGATCCCGCGCGCACGGCGGTGGTGATCGCCGCCGCCGCCGAGGAGATCCCGATGCACGAGGCGCTGGAGTCGCTGGCGCGGCTGCGCGGCGAGCTCGGGCGCGACGCGGAGGCGGTGGTGGTCAACGGTCTGTTTCCGCCCGTTCCAGCGAGCGATTCGCTCGATGACCCGGCGGGGCGCCTCTGGCATGACCGCCGCGCCGTGCAAGAGCGCGAGCTGATCCGGCTCGCTGCAGCCTGGCCGGGACCGCGTATCGAGCTGCCGCTGCTGCCGCTCGAGAGCGGTCCACCGCTGGTGGCGGCGCTCGCAGCGCGCCTCGCGCGCGCAGAGGCTGCGGCGTGATCGACCTCTCGCGCCCCGATCCGCCGCTGCTGGTCGTCGTCGGGGCCGGCGGCGTCGGCAAGACGACGCTCGCCGCCGCCATGGGCGTGCAGTCGGCGTCGGCCGGCATCGAGACGCTGGTGATGACCTTCGACCCGTCGCTGCGCCTCAAGGACGCGCTCGGCGTCGGCGACGAGGCGCGCGACGCCGAGGTGCGCGTCGCGGGCGAGGCGTGGGCGGACCGCTGGCATGCGGGCTTGTGGGCGGGCCTGCTCGACGCGCGCCGCACCTTCGACCGCCTCGTCGAGCGCCACGCGCCCGACGCCGCGGCGCGCGACCGCATCCTCGGCAACCGCTTCTACCAGGACCTTGCCGGCAGCCTCGCCGGCATCCTCGAGTACATGGCGGTGGAGCGGCTGTGGGAAGCGTGGCAGTCGAAACGCTGGACGCGCATCGTCCTCGACACGCCGCCGACGCGCCAAGCGCTCGACTTTCTCGAAGCGCCGCAGCGCATAGTCGACTTCCTCGACAGCGGCGCGTTGCGCATCGCGTTGCGTCCCTGGTTCGACGAGGGCGGGCGCCTGCGCGCGGCGTCGCGCTGGGGAGCACTCGGGAAGACGCTGGGCCGCGGCCTCGAAGGCTGGCTGGA
>DATNCU010000215.1:0-4214 GCA_035607145.1 Thermoanaerobaculia bacterium | reverse complement strand
GAGGAGGCCCGGCGAGGATTTCGCGAGCTGGCACGCCGCGGTGGTTCTCTTGGGGACGTTGTTTGGATTAATCCGGAATTGCCGAATTCAGGATGGGACGAGGGCGTTCGTGGGGATCTGCGGGTGACCGCTCCTGCGCTTCGAAACGAGGTTGATTCGTGACGGCGCCCATCCTTGTGGACGACCTTAGCCGATGGCGTTCAGGTATGCCCGGGACTTGGCCTGCCGACGTCTCTACCTCTTGAGCGCACCTGATTGGGATCCTCAAGAACCGCCGGGGAGACGGGCCCGTACTGCTGCCGCTTGCGCTGCGCCCACATAAAGGCGCCGTGACCGCATCACCGCCCGCTGATTGGTCGCTACCGCCGCCGCGGGCTGATCGGCTTGCCGCGGTCGACACGCACCGATCCGCTCGCGACCGCGCATCCCGCCTCTCGTAGCGCTGACACGGCGCGCCCGAGATCGCTGTCGCGCACCAGGACGTAATCGGTGTCGTAGGTCGAGATGGCGACGAGCGAGACCTGCGCGCCCGCAAGCGCCGCGGTGAGCCGCGCCATCACGCCGATCAACCCGAAGTCGAGTGGCCCGCGCACCTTGAGCGCGCGAAAGCCGGTCTCCTGCTTCCACCCCGGCGCCGCGAGCGTCTCCGGTAGCACGATCGATATCTCGTCCTCGGTCCGCGTTAACGACCAAAACGGCAGGCGTAGCACCCACTCCGGTACCGGCTGCGACGGTCCCAGCCGGCAGACGGCGAGCAGGCCGGGGAGCACCTCGAGTGTCAGCGGCGGTTCGGCCATGGTTACGGTGATGGGCGGCTAAGATCCTCTCACGCAGGCCCTCCACCGGAGGGGTGGCTGAGCGGTCGAAAGCGGCGGTCTTGAAAACCGCTGGCCCTTCACGGGGCCCGTGGGTTCGAATCCCACCCCCTCCGCCACGCGCCGCTTTAGCGGCGTATCTGCGGCCGATCCCTCGCTTCGCTCGGGATCGCCCACTCCACCAGCCGGATTCTCGCCGGCAGTAATTACGCCTAATTTCCGCTAGACCAATGCTAGCCATTCGCCTCCTTAGCCTTTCCATGTGGCCCATTGGGGCCCAAAGTGGACAAAAGTGGCGCACGAAGTTATTCTTCCACCTCAGGTCCTGGCATTCATGCGGGTCGGAGTAACGGCATGTTCCGAGGAAGCGCGGCAGCGACCGTCGACGACAAGGGGCGTCTCAAGATCCCGACCGACTTCCGGCGGCAGCTGGAGGAGCGGTGGGGGTCGGAGGTGTTCATCACTTCGCCGTTCGGCGACGCGGCGCGGGTCTATCCGCTGCCGGTGTGGGAGGAGCTGGAGAACCGGCTGCTCGCCATGCCCAGCACCGACCGCGCGCGCAACCGCTTCCTCGAGCGGGTCAATTACTACGGCCAGCAGACGCGCCTGGACCCGCAGGGACGGGTGCTGATCCCGGCCTTGCTGCGCGAGAAGGCGGCGATGAGCGGCGAGGTGGTGGTGGCGGGGCGCATCGACTACCTGGAGGTGTGGAACCACGAACGGTTCGCCGCCAGGCTCGACGGCGATCCGCTCACCGACGACGACCTCGAGGCGCTGAGCAAGCGGGGCTTCTAGTGCACGGCGCTTCGCCGCCCTTAGCGGCGACCCGCGGCGCCCGATCTTTGACATGTCGCCGATCCACCACCAGCCGGTGATGGTCGAAGAAGCGCTGACGCTGCTCGCGCCCGAGCGCGGCGGCCTCTTCGTCGACTGCACGGTGGGGCTGGGCGGGCACGCCGAAGCGCTGCTGCGACGCGGCGAGGAGGTGCGGCTGTTGGGTCTCGATCGCGACCCGCAGGCGCTCGCCATCGCCGAGGAGCGGTTGCGGCCGTTCGGCGAGCGCGTGCGGCTGGTGCAGGCGCGCTTCTCGGAGGTCGCGAAGGCGCTGGGGGACGAGCCGCTTACGGGAGGGGCGCTCGCCGACCTCGGCGTCTCCTCGTTGCAGCTGGAGCTGGCCGAGCGCGGCTTCAGCCTGCAGCAAGACGGGCCGTTGGACATGCGGATGGGCGGAGACGACAGCGAGAAGGGTATCGACACGAGAGTCAGCGAGCAGGGTATCGACACGAGCGTCAGCGAGAAGGGTATCGACGCGGGGGGAGGAGAGGACTCGGTTTCGGCTTTCGACCTCGTCAACGAGGCCCCGGAGGGACAGTTGCAACAGATCTTCAGCGAGTACGGGGAGGAGCGGATGGCGCGCCGCATCGCGCAGACGATCGCGACGGCGCGCGTGCAGCGGCCGGTGCGCACGACGCGCGAGCTGCGCGAGCTGGTGTACCGCGCCAAGGGCGGGCGGCGCAAGGAGGGGCGGATCGACTCCGCCACGCGCGTCTTCCAGGCGCTGCGCATCGCCGTCAACGAGGAGTTGCAGGAGCTCGAGCGGCTGCTCGGCGAGGCCGTGCGGCTGATGCGGCCGGACGGCCGGCTGGTCGTCATCTCGTACCACAGCCTGGAGGACCGCCTGGTGAAGCACCGCATGAAGGCTTGGGGCCAGCCGTCGCGCGATCCGGTGACCGGCCGCGAGCGCGAGGAGGAGCGGATCGTCGAGCTGCTCACCAAGAAGGCGCTGCGCCCGAGCGAAGAGGAGGTCGCGATCAACCCGCGCGCCCGCTCGGCGCGCCTGCGCGCTGTGCGCAAGCTGGTCTGACGCCAGCGCCGATCGACGACGTCGCGCCGATGCCGGAACGCCCCGCCCGCGCCGGACCTCTCGCGAGCAGCCGCTTGAAGACTCCCTATCTCCTCCCCCGCCCGCCGCGCAACCGCTACCTGGTGCGCCAGCGCGACCGCCGACGCATGCGCGAGCTCGGCCGCGTCGCCGTGGCCGTGCTCGTCGTCGGCGTGGCGCTCCTCGGCTACACCTGGCTCCACCTCGAGCTGCTCGGCAGCGGCTACCGCGTCGACACGCTGGAGACCAAGCTCCACGAGCTCGAGCGCCGCGAGCGTCACCTGCGGCTGGAGGAGGCGTACCTCTCGAGCCCGCAGCGCGTCGAGGCGCGGGCGAGCAAGGAGCTGGGCATGAAGCCGCCCGAGCTGGCGCAGCTGCTGTTCGCGGGTGGCGCGGCGGTGACTGCAACGGCGAATTCGGCGAAACCGGCGCGGCCGCAAACGCCCACGGCCGCGGCAACGCCGGTGGCACCCGCACCGACGCTGCCCCCCAACGGAGCGGCCACGCCATGAGCCGCGGGACTCTCGCCGTTTCGTTCGCGGCCCTCTGGTTCGCCGCCGTCGGCGCCAAGCTGTACTGGCTACAGGTCGAGCGCCACGAACACTACGAGAAGAAGGCCGCCCAGCAGCACCAGCGCGTGCTTGACCTGGAGCCGCCGCGCGGCACCATCTACGACGCCCGCGGCCGCGTGCTGGCGGTGTCGGTGGACGTCGAGTCGGTGGCGGCCAACCCGCAGGACGTCCTCGACAAGAAGGGCACCGCGCAGAAGCTCGCCAAGCTGCTGCGGCTCGACGCCGGCGAGCTCGAGGCGCGGTTGAGTTCCGAGCGCGACTTCGTCTTCGTCGCCCGCAAGCTCGACCCGCCGGTGGCCGACGCGGTGCGGGCGCTCGACCTGCCCGGCATCCACTTCCTCCGCGAGAGCAAGCGTTACTACCCGATGCGCGAGCTCGCCGCGCAGGTGCTCGGCTTCGTCGGCACCGATCACGTCGGCCTCGCCGGCCTGGAGGCGCACTACGACCGCGTCATCGCCGGCCGCGCCGGCCGCCGCACGGTGCTGCGCGACGCCCACCGCCGCACGCTGCTGTCGCCGCGGCTCGCCACCGTCGAAGCGCGGCCAGGCGCCGATCTCCACCTCACCCTCGACGCCACCGTCCAGTACGTGGTCGAGAAGGAGCTCGCCGCCGCCGTCGAGCGCCACCACGCGCGCGGCGGCACCGCGGTGGTGCTCGACCCGCACACCGGCGCCATCCTCGGCATGGCGACGCTGCCATCGTTCGACCCCAACCGCTTCGCAGCCACGCCACGCGGGCGGTGGAAAGTGGGCGCCGTGGCCGACGCCTACGAGCCCGGCTCCACCTTCAAGATGGTCACCGCCGCGGCGGTGCTCGCGCATGGCCTGCTGACGCCCGACGACGTGCTGGACTGCGAGCAGGGCGGCATCACGCTCGCCGGCGTGCTCATCCGCGACCACGACCGCTACGGCCAGCTCACTGTGCGACAGGTGCTCGCCAAGTCGA